>JBATAQ010000159.1:0-24125 GCA_049661925.1 Dokdonella sp. | reverse complement strand
GTCATCGCCGGGTCGTCGCTTTCCTCGATCAGCTTGGCGATGCCGAAATCCAGCACGCGCGGTTCGCCCTCGCCATCGACCAGCACGTTCGATGGCTTCAGGTCACGGTGCACAATCAACTGGCTGTGCGCATACGCGACGGCATCGGCTACGCTGGCCAGCAAGGTCGTGCGTGCGCGCACGTCGAGCGAATGAGACGCGGCGTAATCGGTTATCGGCTGGCCATCGACGAAGTTCATCACGTAGAACGGTCGGCCTTCGCTGCTCATGCCGCCGTCGATGAGGCGCACGATGTGGTTGTGATGCAGCCGCGCCAGAATTTGCCGCTCCTGCAGGAAACGGCGCAGGATCAAATTGCTGTCCATTCCGCGCTTGAGCAGCTTCACCGCAACATGCTGCTCGTAGGCACCGTCGGTGCGCTCGGCCAGCCAGACCTCGCCCATGCCGCCAACGCCAATCGACCGCAGCAATCGATACGGCCCGACCAAGCCATCGCCCGGCACTGAATCCAGATCAGTCAGGATGCCCGGGACGGACGACGCGGCATTGCTGTCGAGTATCGTGTTGGCGCTTTCGTCAGCCTTGAGTAAGGCGCGCAGTTCGGCCGCGAGCGTGTCGTCGTTGCTGCCAATCGCAGCCAGTCGTTGCTCGCGCTCCGTTGCGGAAAGTTCGGCCAGCTCGTCAAACAGCTCGGCGATTTCGGTCCAGCGGCTGGCGCGGTCGCTCATGGCTCACTCCGCCGTGATCTCGCGTTGCAGGAACGCACGCGCGCGCCGCCAGTCGCGCTTGAGCGAACGCTCGGAGCGATCCTGCACCTTGGCGATGTCCGACAGTTCAAGTCCGGCATAAAAACGCATCTCAACCAGCGCCGCCAATGGCGGATCGATAGCCATTAAACGAGCCAGGGCGTCATCAAGGGCCAACACATCGTCATCGCGATGTTCGGCAACGGCTTGCACCGCCGTGGTTGTCATCGGTGCGAACTGGATTTCGCCACCACGGCGTAGCGTTGCCCGCGCGCGAATGTGATCGATCACGATCTGGCGCATCACTCGCGCCGCCACGGCGAAGAAATGACCGCGATCATTGAGTTGGATGGCACCGTGTCCAGCCAGTTTCAGATACGCCTCGTGAACCAGCGAAGTCGCCCGCATCGCGTCATCGCCGCGCAACTGGCCCCTCGCCAGGCGACGCAGCTCGTCGTACAGCGACGCGAACAGGCGCTCGGACGCCTGCGCATCGCCGCCACGCGCTTGCCCCAGTAGTTCAGTGATATCAGCCATCGCCACTCCCTTGCCGACACGTTGCCACCAGCGGCGCACGACGGCAACCAGGAGAACACCTCAATGACGGTCGCTGGAATCGAATGGCGCTTTAGCACGGACTGACGGTAGGGACGTCAGTTCCAAGAGAGCGAGAAATGCTTCGGGGGAGCCCGTCCTTGTGATTCCCCGAAGCCCCGTTCCTTGCGGTGGATCCGTTTGCTCCCCCGGGAGCGCGAATCGTGTTCCTGAAGTTCCGTGTTCGCTTCCTTCCTTCCGCACTGACCCAAGTGTCGCGACGATGCGTGTTGTCTCAGCCAGCGGCCGGGCTTTTTCTGAACAGCTCTATCTTGGCGCGCACAGTTCGCGCGCATCTTCGCGCCAGCGCGGCGTCGCGGTGATGGCAGCCAGCGCCTGTTCGGGCGTGTCGATCATGCTCCACATGTCCAGGTGTTCGCGGTTCATGAACCGCGCGTCGACGACGCTTTCCATGAAGGTCTGGAATGGCGTGTAGAAGCCTTCAGTATTGAGCAGCAGAATCGGGTTGAAGTACAGGCCAAGCCGTTTTAACGTGATCGCTTCGAGGAGTTCTTCCAGCGTGCCACAGCCGCCGGGCATGGCGATTACCGCGTCCGAATCGGCGAGTAATCGATGTTTGCGTTCGCGCATATCCTCGACCAATTGCAACTCGGTCAAGCCGGGGTGGCCCCACTCAAGGTCGGCCATGAAGCGCGGCAGGATGCCGATCACCTGACCGCCGGCGGCGAGCGCGCCATCGGCAGCTTTGCCCATGGAGCCGACGCTGCTGCCACCATAGACCAGCGTGTGGCCGGCCTTTCCGATTTCCGTGCCAAGCCGATAGGCAACGTCGTGGTAGACCGCATCGCAGGCATTGCTCGATGCGCAGTAGACACAGATTCGCATGGGATTTCCGATCAGTTGGTAGAGCTTAATTAATTCGGCTTAATTGATGCCGCGATGCTTGCCCTGGAACGGCGCGTAGAACGTGCGCAGCCTTTTTATGTCCGCGCCAACATCGGTGCTGGTTTCAAACAGCGGTCCGACCTGGATGATCTTGTCTGGATAGTGGAATGCAATCGGCAGGATCGGCACTTCGGCGGCGCGTGCGACATGCCAGAAGCCGGTCCTCCAGTTGGGCATCCGCTTGCGCGTGCCTTCCGGTGCGATGCCCAGCCACAATCGATCACGTCGTGCGAAACGCTCGCTCATGTCGCCGACGATGCCGTTCGGGGCGAACCGGTCAACCGGAACCACGCCGATCCAGCGCAGCAACGACGACAGCGGCCAGAAGAACAACTCACGCTTGCCAAGGATGGTGATGTCCACGCCAATCGCGATCACGACCAGCATTCCCCAGATGCCGTCCCACCAGGAGGAATGTGGCGCACCGAGCACCACCAGGCGCGATACGTTGGGGAACTGCCCGGTCAGTTTCCAGCCGGCGCGCTCCAGTAGCCACTGCGCGATGCGTTGACTGCGACCGCGCCGAAGTTGCGGCACCTGTGGCGGCAATGGCGCGTGCAGGATCGAAGCTGAGTCAATCGACTCGCTCATTCGCCACTCCAATCACGATTACCGCGACCGCGCTTGATGCCGCCGCGCGCCTTCTTCTCTCCGATGCGACGCTCCTGCGAGCCACGCGTCGGCTTGGTCGCGATGCGGCGCTTGGCCGTGACCGTGCTGGCGAGGATGATTTCGGCGAGGCGGTTGCGCGCGTCGTCGCGGTTCTTGGCCTGGTCACGAAAGCGATTGGCCTGGATCACGATGACGCCATTGCCGGTGATGCGGCGATCACGTCGCGCCAGCAGTCGTTCGCGCAGCCAGTCGGGCAGGGAGGGCGATTGCGCGATGTCGAAACGAAGCTCGACTGCGCTGGCGACCTTGTTGACGTTCTGCCCACCCGGGCCGGACGAACGCACGAAGTTCTCGATCAGTTCGCCATCGTCGATCTGCAGGCTGTCGTTGATTTCCAGCACGCGTCAGTCGCGGAAATTGTCGAACTGCAGAGGCACAGACAGCTCCGCGCCGCGCAGATAGGCGATAACGGTTTGCAGATCGTCGCGCTTCTTGCCGGTGACGCGAAGCTTGTCGCCCTGGATGCTGGCTTGCACCTTGAGCTTCTCGTCCTTGATGCGCTTGATGATGTCTTTCGCGGCGGCCTGGTCGATGCCCTGCTTCATCGTCACCTTCTGGTGCGCATTGGCGACGTTGGATTCGGGTTCGGCGATATCCATGCTGCGCGTGTCGATGCTGCGCTGGGCGAGGCGAGTGCGCAGGATGTCCATCATCTGCTTGAGATGAAACACCGACTGCGCCTTCAGCGTGATCACCGATTCCTCCAGTGCGAAACTCGCATCGGCGTGCTTGAAGTCAAAGCGCTGGTCCAGCTCGCGACTGGCCTGGTCGACCGCGTTGGTCAGTTCGTGCTGATCAACTTCGGAAACGATATCGAACGATGGCATGTGTGCTGTCCCATTCAAGCAAGACGTCGATTGTAACGCCCGTCATCATTGCGACCATGGCGACTGCGGTTGCCGCGTTCTTGCCGGCTGTGGAAGAATCGGGACAGCACGGAGGTTTTTTCAATGATCGATCCCGATGGATTTCGACCCAATGTCGGCATCATCCTGATCCGCGACGATGGTCGCGTGTTCTGGGCGCGCCGCGTCAAACGCGATGGCTGGCAGTTTCCGCAGGGCGGCATGCGCACTGATGAAACGCCGCTGGAAGCGATGTATCGCGAGCTGGAAGAGGAAACCGGCTTGCGTGCTGAACACGTTGAACTGCTCGGCGCCACGCCGGGTTGGCTGCGCTATCGATTGCCGGATCGCTTTGTGCGCCGACACCAGCGGCCGATCTGCATCGGCCAAAAACAAGTGTGGTTTCTGCTCAAGATGGTTGGCGAGGAAGCCGATGTACGGCTTGATGCTACGGAAACCCCGGAGTTCGACATCTGGCGTTGGGTCGATTTTTGGTACCCGACCACCAACGTGGTGTCGTTCAAACGGCGTGTCTACGAACAGGCGCTGCATCATCTCGCGCCATTTGCCGCATTGACCGGTCCGATGGCGACGCTGGAACAGTTCCTCGCCAGCGTGGAATCGCAGGCTTCTGCCAGCCAGGGCTGAGCCAGCCTGAATTGCGCGGTCGTTGTGTCTCCAGGCGCGATTGACAATCGTTCTCATTTGTATTGAAATGCGGTCATTCCATTGGAGTGTCGTATGTACATCTGCATCTGCAACGCCGTGACTGACCGTCAGATCCGCCAAGCTGCGGATGACGGCGTGGATAGCATGGCCGAATTGAGCCGTCGCACCGGCTGCTCGGATTGCTGCGGCAGTTGCACGGACCTGGCCAGTGAAATCCTCGAAGACGCCGTGCGTCGCCTGCCGTTCCCGTTGGCAGCCGTTGCCTGAGCGCGTTGCTGTACGCCGCGCATTGCGGACACCAGCTTTCCGAAACCACCATCCACGTCTGCGCAAGTTTTCGCCTGCGCCAATGCGCGCGCGCAAATGCGTGTGATTGCGTTTCCTTCATCACGCGCGCTGTCTCGCTAGAGTGAGGCTTCAGTTTGCGCGGCACCCGACCGATCCAGGAGTAGCGACATGAAAGGCGACAGCAAGGTCATCGAACACCTCAACAAGGTGCTCTACAACGAACTGACCGCGATCAACCAGTATTTCCTGCACTACCGCATGTACAAGAACTGGGGCTTCAAGGAACTCGCTGATCACGAGTACCACGAGTCGATCGACGAAATGAAACACGCCGACCAGCTCATTGATCGCATCCTTTTCCTGGACGGCCTGCCCAACCTGCAGAAGCTGGGCAAGCTGCTGATCGGCGAAGGCCCGATCGAGGCGATCAGCTGCGACCTGAAGCTGGAAATGGACGCGCACGCCGATCTGAAGGCGGCGATCACCTACTGCGAAGAAGTGCGCGACTACGTCAGCCGCGACCTGTTCAAGCACATCCTCGAATCCGAAGAAGAACACATCGACTGGCTGGAAACGCAGATCGAGTTGATCAGCCAGATCGGTGAAGCCAACTACCTGCAAACCAAGGTCGGCGCAACGTCGTAACGGGTGCGACGCGCATCAGTCGCGCGTCAGATGCTCGCCCATCCGCGCCGCGATGTAATCCTCGGTCCAGCTGCGCAAGGAAAAGTCGCGGATGAAGCCGCAATGGCCACCGTGTTCGGCGACGTCCAGCTCGATCATGTCGGACAGCTGCAAGGCGCGGAAATCGCTGATCGGAATGACCGGGTCGTCAGCAGCCGTGAGGATGGTTGCCGGAATCTGCATCTGCGCCAGCGCCGCGCCTTCCAGCGAATAGCCGTCCAGATAGTCTTCCAGGGTATCGAAGCCAGTGTGCCTTAGTACCAGGCTGCGGGTCAGATCGCGCAAGTTGCCGCCCAATTCCTTGAGTTCAAACATCGGCGTAGTGGGGAACAACGCCTGCTTTCGCTTGAGCGAACTGCGCCACTTGTGCAGAAAGTAGCGCTCGTACAGGGGCAGCGCCGTTTCCAAACTGTACAAACCATTGCGCGGACTGATCAGCGGGCAAATCGCCATAACGTACTGCAGCGGAATGTTCGCTGCCGCCGCACGCAAGCCGATGCGCAACGCGAAATTACCGCCCAGGGAAAAACCGGCGACGCCGAGCGATTGATCCGGGAACAAGCGATTCACGGCGGCAACCGCGCCAACGACTTCGTCGATCAGGCACGAGTGGAACAAGCCAGCGTTGAGGTGATGGGTATCGCCGTGATCGCGAAAGTTGAGGCGAAACACATCGAAGCCGGCCCGAACCAGACTGGCGCCGGTTTGCAAGATATAAGTGGAATCGGCGCTGCCTTCCCAACCGTGCAGCAATACGATCAGGCCGCGCGATTCCGGCAGGCTGTCTTGCGCCGTGTGAAAGCCTTGCAGGCGTACGCCGTCGCCGCAATCGAGAATGTGTTCAGCCGCACCACGCGACAGGTTGGTGCGCTGGCGTCGGAACAAGAGTCGCCGCACGCCGCTCGACGCCAGAACTGATTGCACGTGCGGATTGCGAAGCAGTCGATGTGGCCGAAAATCACTGGCGCGCATCGACGCCTCCCAACATTCCCAAGGCCTGGCCAATGCGCGCGCGACTTTCCTCAGCCATGCGCCGACGCGCATCCGGCGCGGCGGTGACGGGTTCCAGAAAGTGGATCTCGGCATCCATTGAACGATCACCCAGCAGTCGGATGAGATTCGCGAAAAAGCTTTCGTTCGTTCCGAACGGCATGGTCGAATCCTGTTTGCCGTTGCGACCGTAGCGCAGCGCGACCGGCTGCACCGGCACGTCGGCATCCAGCGCCGCCTGGAAGATGCGTGCATGGAAGGTACGCAGCACATCGCCACGTCCGGTACCGCCTTCCGGAAAGATGCCGACTGGATGTCCTTCGCGCAGTCGTTCAACGACAATGGACATCACCGAGTTCATGGAGTCGGTATTGCCGCGTCGATGGAAGATGGTGCCAGCGCGGGAAGACAGCCAACCTACCAGCGGCCAACCGGCGATCTCGCTTTTCGCGACGAAATGCACGGCGCGCTGGCTGTGCATCAGCTCGATATCCAGCCACGACAAATGATTGGCGACGTACATCACCGCGCCCGGCAGAGGCTTCCCGAAGCTGCGGACGCGAAAACCGAAACAGCGCATCAGCCAGCCCGACCACCAGCGGATCATGAACGTACTGAGGTGTTCGCCTGAAATTGGAATATGGCAAAGTGGCGGCGCAATCGCGATCAAGGTGAGCGGCAGACCAGCGAAGACGTGGATCAACAGCAGCGGCGTGCGCCACAGATAGCGGATTGGACGCAGGCGATCACGCAGCATGAGGCGGAACTACCGGAAGACTGGCCTCAATCCTACAGCATGCATAGCCCGCTTGTTGCGCTGCGGCATGAATAGCGCAGTGTGTATTCGACGACACATCAGCATGTCGACGCTTGCCGATCCTTGCGTCACCCGGATAATGGCCGGCCCGACCTTGGAGCCCACCATGACCCAGAAGACCGTACTCAATGAAGCCCATCGTGCGCTCGGCGCAAAGATGGTCGATTTCGGCGGTTGGGACATGCCCATCAGTTACGGTTCGCAGCTGGAAGAACACCACGCTGTGCGTCGCGATGCCGGCATGTTCGACGTATCGCACATGACCGTGATCGACCTGCACGGTGATCGTTGTCGCAACTTCCTGCGCCGCCTGCTTGCCAACTCGATCGACAAGCTGAAGAAGCGCGGCAAGGCGCTGTACTCGTGCATGCTCAACGAGCGCGGCGGCGTCATTGACGACTTGATCGTCTACTTTCTCGCGGAAGATTATTTCCGACTCGTAGTCAACGCATCAACGCGCGACAAGGACCTGGCCTGGATCGAGCGTCAGGCTGAATCCTTCAATCTGCGTGTCGAGGAACGACCAGAATTGGCAATGATCGCGGTACAAGGCCCGAATGCGCGTGACAAGGTGCATGGTCTGCTGTCCACCGAGACGGCAGCGAAGGCGGCCAAGCTCGGCAAGTTTGTTGCCATCGACGGTGATGGCTTGTTTATCGCGCGTACCGGCTACACCGGTGAAGACGGCTACGAAATTATCGTGCCGCAGGAGCAAGCGGTCTCCTTGTGGAATCGATTGCTGGAAGCCGGCGTCGCGCCGGCCGGTCTCGGTGCCCGCGACACGCTTCGTCTCGAAGCAGGAATGAACCTCTACGGCCAGGACATGGATGAAGAAGTGAGTCCCTGGGAAGCTGGGCTTGCATGGACGATCAGCCTCGACGAAGGCCGCGAGTTCATTGGTCGCGCTGCGCTGGAACAACAGCAAGCCGATGGCGCGCCGCGCCAGTTGGTCGGGTTCGTGATGGACGACAAGGGCGTTCTGCGCCACGGCCAGACCGTGATCAGCGCGAGTGGCGAAGGCGAAATTCTGTCCGGCACGTTTTCGCCCAGCTTGTCCAAGTCGATTGCCTTCGCACGCGTGCCTGCCGGCGATGTCGAGCCGGCTGAAGTGGATATCCGCGGCAAGCGCGTGCCACTGCGTCAGGTGAAGCCGCCGTTCGTACGCGACGGCAAGGCCAGTGAAGGAATCGGAATCACATCTTTGCAATCTCTCCCGGCGCGGTAGAATCGCGTCGTCCGCGCTCACAGGAATGACCCAAGATGAAAGAAATCCCCGGTGACCTCAAGTTTCTCAAGTCCCACGAATGGGCCCGCGTCGAAGACAACGGCACTGTCACGGTCGGCATTTCCGACCATGCGCAGGGCCTGCTCGGCGATCTGGTCTACGTCGAATTGCCCAACGTAGGCGACACCGTGCAAGCCGGCCATGCAGTGGCCGTGGTCGAATCGGTAAAGGCGGCATCGGATGTCTATTCGCCGGTCAGCGGTGAAGTGATCGCCGTCAACGACGATCTCTCGGACAAGCCCGAGACGATCAACGAAGATGCGTTCGGCGATGGCTGGATATTCGTCGTCAAGACCGACAGTCGCGAAGAACTCGAAGAACTGATCGGCCCCGATGACTACGCCGAAATGATCGAGAACGACGATCACTGATCACCTGTGACCGTCACTGATCGCGAAACTTTTTTTCGCTGATCCAGAACCTTGCGCGGGCCGGCACGTTCCGGCCCGCCGCTTTTCAGGAACCACAACGCATGCCTTTCATTCCGCATTCCGAATCCGACGTCAAGACGATGCTCGCCGCCATCGGCGTCGACAGCATCGAAGATCTGTTCGACGAGATCCCGTCCGCGCTTAAAATCGACATGCTTGCCAACGTGCCGCCCGGCCTCAACGAAATGGAGGTCAATCGCCTGCTGAAGGGACTGGCCTCGCAGGATGGAACACCGTTGTGTTTCGCCGGTGCCGGCGCATACGAGCATCACATTCCAGCAGCGGTGTGGACGATCGTCACCCGTGGCGAGTTTTATTCTGCCTACACGCCATACCAGGCCGAAGCGAGCCAGGGCACGCTGCAACTGATCTACGAATACCAGTCGATGATGACCCGACTGACCGGTATGGATGTCAGCAACGCATCGCTTTACGACGGCGCGACCGCCCTCGCTGAAGCCGCGTTGATGGCAGAGCGCTGCATCAAGAAGGGACCGCGTCGCATTCTGGTACCGACCAGCGTGCATCCGGCGTATCGCAAGACCTTGAAAACCATTGTTGGCCTGCAAGGTATTGATGTGGTGGAACTGGACGTCAGCAGCACAGGCGGTCACCTTGACCCCGCTGCTCTCTCCAGCCAATCGCATGAGCCATTCACTGCACTGGTCATTCCGCAGCCCAACTTCTTCGGCGTGCTTGAAGACGTCGATGCACTGACCGATTGGGCACACGGGCAGAACGCTTTGGTGATTGGGGTAGTGAATCCAATGTCGCTTGCGGTGCTGTCGCCGCCCAGCACGTGGGGCGAGACAGGAGTCGACATCGTTTGTGGCGAAGGCCAGCCAATGGGAGTTCCGTTATCGTCAGGCGGTCCGTACTTCGGCATCCTTGCCTGCAAGGCCGAGTTTGTCCGCCAGATGGCCGGTCGCATCGTCGGTCGCACCACCGACATCGATGGCAAGCCTGGCTTCGCGCTGACCTTGCAAGCGCGCGAGCAACACATTCGCCGCGCCAAGGCGACATCGAACATCTGCACCAACCAGGGTTTGCTGGTGACGGCCGCAACGATTTACATGGCGATCACGGGCCCCGAAGGCTTGCGTCGCATTGCGGCGAGCAGCATGGCGAACACGCGCAAGTTGCGTGATCGACTCGTGACGTTGCCGGGTGCGCGGTTGTTGTTTGATCGTCCGATCTTCCATGAGTTCGTGATCGCGTTTGATCGCGATGCAACGAGTCTCGTCGAGGAACTCGCGAGTGATGGAATCGTCGCCGGCTTCGCACTCGGCGAAGAGTATCCCGAGCTTGGCGATGCGCTCCTGGTATGTGCAACCGAGACCAAGACCGATGCAGACATGGAGCGATTCGCTGACGCGTTACGCGCGAAACTGATGTAGCCGCAAAAAAAATTTCGTCGTCATTCAACTGGCGATCATGCAACGAAAACGCCTGCGCATCCTTCGCAGGCGTTTTCGTTTCGACGTCAATGATGATCGTCAAGAAACATGAAGGTGGCCTCGCGCTGCGAGTATCAACCCGCCACAGGCCGCGCTATTGCTCACTTTCAGAAAATCGAGCCCAGCAATTAGGTATCGACGTCTAGACGTATAGCCGTCCAGACGAATCCAACTGGCAGCTATCACTTTGCGGCAATGCCGGCAGCCGCATGCGGGCAGCGTCCATCAACTGCGTTGCGTTGATTGAAAAATGCAGTTGACACGCTTGCATGACAAGAATAGGTTTCGCGTCATCGACCACGGTGCTTGCTGGCAAACATGGCTTCACGCAACAACTCCGATCCATTCGTTTCGCCCTACATCGAACACGGTTCCAAATCTGGAACCGTCAGAAAAATCACCGTCTCGATTCCCCTGCACATCCTTCAACTTTTGTCCGACGAACGGACGCGCCGCCAGGTCAACAATTTGCGGCATGCCACGAACAGCGACCTGCTGTGCGAGGCGTTTCTTCACGCTTTTACTGGGCAACTTTTGCCAACTGACGAGGAGCTAATACGCGATATGGCTATGAAAAAAGCAGCAGCAAAGAAACCGGCCGCCAAGAAGGCAGCCACGAAAGCACCTGCAAAGAAGGCCGCCAAGAAGGCAGCCAAGAAAGCACCTGCAAAGAAAGCCGCCAAGAAGGCACCTGCCAAGAAGGCAGCAATGAAGAAGGCACCTGCCAAAAAGGCAGCAAAGAAGGCACCTGCAAAGAAAGCCGCCAAGAAGGCACCTGCCAAGAAGGCAGCAATGAAGAATGCAACTCCGGCCAAGGCCGCGAAAGCCACCAAGACTGCAAAGAAGAAGTAAAGCAACACAGCGACACTCTGCGATTTCCCGTCCGGTCCAACCGGCGGCACGCAGAACCCATACCTAGAAAAGTGCTGCACGATTGCCCGATTCCTCCCCCTGCGGTTGCCCAGCGCAGGGGGAGACTTCGATCTAGGCCAAGCGGCCAGGCCCGATTCCCCGTCCGGCCCGGTACGCGAAATACTCCCGCAGAAAGTTATTCCCGAACGATCAAGCTTTGGTCAAGTCGCGTTGCAACGGTCGATGCGAATCGACAGCGGTGTTGCGAGGCACGGGTGAATCGCGGCGTTGTCAGCGGTTTTTTGTGCGCGCGGTCGCGATCGCGGCCACGACAAGACTGCTCACTGGCGAACGCAGAAGGAATGATGCGATGCCGAGCATCGTGCTGATTGAACCCAATAGCGCCGAGCCCGGCATCCTCGCGATCAACGCCCCGCCGACAAAGCTTGCGGCGACCGTCGCTCCTGGGTGATCTGACGGCCGCAATGTCCGGCGCCATGGACGCCACGCATTGGCGAGTTGGTCGTAGCGAAGATGCTGACGATGTGCCGCAAAGTCGGCTGCCAGTCGCAACGCCCTGAGATTCATCGGGCGTCCTCGCCTTCACTATTTGGATCGGGCGCCTTTTGCGATCGCATGCCGGAGAACATGCGCCGCGTTCGCGGCATTCCCATGTCGCGAAACGCGCGACGTATCATCACGAACACCCAAACCCCGCCGGCTGAGTTGAGCAGAACGACCGTGCCGATCCCGACGAACCAACTTCCGGCAAGGCGAGCAACACCGGCGGCGACAAGCGCGAGCAAACCAAGCCAGGTGCCAACCGCGAGTACGATCAGCACACAACTCATCGTCAACAGGAAGAGTGCGGAATTCCTGGCGAGATGAAACTCCGCGCGCACCAACGCGAATGACGCTGCTACGGTTTCAAGACCGGCGTGAAACAGCTCACGCGCCTGATCGAGCAAGCCGCTGTCAGCGTCGACTGATGGCTTGCTCTCTTCGTTCGCTGCGTCCACTTCCGCCCGCTGTTCCGCGAATTGCTTTTCAGCGGCGAGTTCAGGTGCCGTTGGAAATTCGGGCGGCTGGTCGGGATTCATCTAGCGAGAAGTTGAATCAGCGACTACGGAACAAGCGGCTCAACACATAACCTGCCGCGAACGCGATGCCTGCGGCAGCCAGCGGATTGGCACGAATCTGTTCGCTGGTGGCGGTGCTGATCTTGCCGAAGCCGTCGGAGAAGCGCTCCCCGGCGTCGCGCAACTCTTCTTCAAGGTTGGCGCCATTCGCACTCAAACGATTGCCTAGGCGGCGCAACTCGCTGGTGGTCTGGTCGATGCCGCTTTTCAATGTGTCTCCAACCTCGCTGGCTGCATTCACTGCTTCGTCGGCACCTGCTTTGATGTTCTGTTTGGTTTCGCTTGTCGTAGCCATGATCGGTCTCCTGCAATCTGTTGATTGATCGGTAATTTATCCATGCCGCCATGAGCACGCTGGGCAATCAACGCATCCCAAGGTCAATGGCGTGGTGTTACACGATCATCGACGGTAGTGGATGAACCCCACGTCAACGATCAATGCGGTTCGCAGCGATCAACTCGATTCGACGCCGGTTATGGATCAATTCTGCGACCGCAGCCGTTTCCCGTAACGGCGCAACGGCGGGTCGCGGATGGGTATCGCCCAGCGCGCGCAGGTAGCCGGCACCGATCAGTTCAGCGTGGAAACCCGCCAGCTTGCCGATGATAGGCTTCGGTGCGTAGGTCCAGACGGGTCGACCGGTTGCGCAGGCTTCGCTGAGCATGTTCACCGAGTCGGGCGTGACGATCAGTCGATCCGACCACGCAAGGATTCCGGCATACGGATTGCCGCCGTCATCGGGGCCAGCCCAGAACATCCCGGGCAGCTTGGCAAACGCCGACCGCAGAAACTCGGAAACATCCGGCGATGTTCGCCGCGATACGGTCACCAGAAAGCTGCCGCCTTCGTTGGCGTGCATGGCCCGGCATTGCTCGATCAACCCTTCGCAATAGACTGCGTCGATGCGCTGAGCGCGATTGCTTGCTCCGATGAGAACGCCAACACGCAGGCCAGTGAATTGCGCAAGGTGCGCATGACTCGCACGCGCTTCGGCCAGCCACACTTCATCGACCGGATTCAATGCGCCAATCGTGCGGATCACGTTGTGGCCAGGCATGGCATCGTGCTGAGGCGTAATCACATGGTCGAAATACGAACTGGAAATACGCGGGTCGAGGATCTGGATGGTCGTGGTGCGGCCATCGCTCCATTTGCGTAGCAATCGAGTCAACAGTGCCGCGCGGCGGCCACAACCGATTGCCAGTGAGGGCCAAGGCGGCGCCATGTTGTCGCCGTCGATCAAGCGGATCGCCGAACGCGCAGCAAGCGTGAATCGTGGCGCCAGCGTCGCCCACGGTTCGCGCAACGAGATTCGCAATACGCGCGGTACATGGCCAAGCGCACGCGCCAGCGCCAGCGCCTGCCGCTCGTTGCCGGCAGCGCCATCGCTGATCGCCCAGCAGGTCTCGGTTTCTGTCATTGCTTGCTCACCTGCGTCCCGAACGCGCGCGCCGCACTGGCGCGTCGCGCATCCGCCGTTCAAGCGCGATTGTGCACGATGGTGCATCGTTGTTTGGTGACGCCATGTCGGAAGTGTCTTGCATGAACACCTACACTGTGTCTCTTCAACACCCTTCAATCTCGATCACCTTCCAGGGACAGCACGCCCATGACCTCCATCCTCGATGCCCAGGCTCTCGACCAACTTTTTCGCAGTGCGCGCACCCACAACGCCTGGCAGCCGCGCGAGGTCAGCGACGAACAACTGCATGCGCTGTACGACCTGACCAAGTTCGGCCCGACCAGCGCCAATTGTTCGCCCGCACGCATTGTTTTCGTCAAGTCGGCGGCAGCCAAGCAACGGCTCGCGCCAGCCTTGTCGGAAATGAATCGCGACAAGACCATTGCCGCGCCGGTCACCGCCATCGTCGGCTCGGACCAGCAGTTCTACGAAAAACTGCCGCAACTTTTCCCGCACACCGATGCGCGTAGCTGGTTCGTTGGAAATGATGAGTTGATTGCGTCGACAGCATTTCGCAACAGCAGCTTGCAGGGCGCTTACCTGATCGTTGCGGCGCGCTCGCTGGGACTGGACTGCGGACCAATGTCCGGCTTCGACAATGACAAGGTCGATGCGGAATTCTTCAAGGGCACGCCAATCAAATCCAATTTCCTGGTCAACATTGGCTATGGCGACTCCAGCGTGCTGTTCCCACGCAGCCCTCGACTGCCGTTCGACGAAGCGTGCAAAATTCTTTGAGCGAGTCATCGCTGCATTCCCGACGTTGTTTTCATCCCTATGCAAACAGGAGACACACCATGCTTCGCAACTGCCTGCTCGCCAGTGCCATCATTCTGGGCTCGTCAACTGCCATCGCCGCACCGGTCAGCTACACGATTGACCCCGACCATACTGACGTCCTCTTCACCTGGAACCATTTCGGCTACTCCAACCCGACCGGCCATCTGGGCCTGGCCAGCGGAACCATCGTGTTCGATGAAGCCAAGCCGGAAGCATCGTCGGTCGAAGTCAGCTTTCCGCTTACCGGAATGGACTCTCACGTCAGCAAGCTCAACGAACATTTGAAAGGCGAGGAATTCTTCGATGCGGCGAAGTTTCCCGAAATCACGTTCAAGAGCAGCAAGGTTGAGAAGGCAGCCGGAACCAATGCGTTCACGGTGACTGGCGACCTGACTATCCATGGGGTTACCAAGCCAGTGGTGCTCGCGGCCACGCTCAACAGCGCTGAGATGCATCCGATGAAGAAGGTGCCGGCGATCGGGTTCGATGCAACGACGACGCTCAAGCGCAGCGATTTCGGCGTTGCTGCTTACGTTCCCAAGGTCAGTGACGAAATCAAGGTACGCATCACCGTCGAGGCGATGGGCAGCAAGTAGGGAATCGCGGGGAAGTCACCGTCTTCCAGGCGGTGGCTTGCATATCACTACCGCGCCGCTGGCAATCAGCACTTCCACCATGCTCACGCTACGGCGAGGAATGGATCGCGGCGTTACCGCTCAAGCGGGACGCAAACGACTCCACCAATTTTCGTCAGGCAGCTACTTCGACAGCGAGTGCATGGGGTTCGGTGCGCTGCGCGTGCTCGACGATGAGCGTCTTGCTGCGGGTGTAACACTCGACAGCGAGCGTCGCGCCAACATGGAAATCCTGACCTGGGTGATCGACGGCGAAGTCGAAATCCTGGTCGGGGAGGCAACGCGCGCACTCGGCCCAAGTGGTTTCTCGTGTGTAAGTGCTGGCAGCGGAATCGATTGCGCCACGCGTAATCGTGGCGATGTGCCGGTCCACTTCATGCAGCTTTGGCTGCAACCGGTTGCCGTCAATGCTGCCCCACGCTGCGGCGTGCACCAATATGCCGACGCCGAATTACTCGATGGGTTTCGAAGGATCGCGGCGAGTGCCGACGCTGGTGCCGATATCGAGTTGCGCGCGGATGCGAATGTCTGCATCGCGCGCGCAGACTCTGGTGAGCGATTGCGTTATCCGCTACCTGTCACGAGGAAAGCGTGGGTGCAGGTTTTGCGAGGGAGCGTGGATTGCGGCGAACTCACCGCTTTTGCCGGAGACGGTATCGAAGTTCGTGACCAGGCGAACATCGAACTGCGCGTTCGCGAGGACGCCGAAATCCTGCTGATTGATCTTGCCTGATTGGAAACTCGCAATCGGCAATAACAGCGTTGTTCCTAGCGCTTGACGCCCTGATTGCGCATCGCTTCCAGCCCGGACAGGTCGATCGATCCGACCGCATCCTTGATCGTGTCGATGTCGTCGCTGGTACCTTCGACCGCTACGGTAAAACGGTCGCCCAGCACCACGCTGTACTCGCCGCGCTTGCTCTGGTTGTTCCATTCTTCGTGGATCAAGCGGTCATCCTGCTTGTAGGTTTTCTCGTAACCGTCGTCGGTCTCGCGTTCGCTGGTCACGCCTACCGCGTTGGCCAGCCCGAGCAGACCCTTGGCGCTGCCGACATCGGTGATCGACAAGCGCAGCGACTGGCCGTCGTCGTCGCTGTAGGTGGCATGGGCGACCGACATCTGCATGCCCATCGCGCCGTTCTGCTCGGCCGAGTATTCGGTGCGTTTCATGCCGGCCAGGGTCTCCGGCACGAACGCCTTGAGGTCGGACGGTGCCAGCGCGGCAACGGTGTCGCCGCCGCCCATCACGGTGCCGAGCATCGCAGTCGCCGCAGCGGCTTGCGCATCTTTGTCGCCACTCTTGCCGGCCGCTTCCAGACGCTTGCCGGCGACTTCCATCTTGGCACCGTAGTTGGCCAGCTTGCCGAGGGTGGAGTCCTTGTCGATGGTGACGTTGCTATCGGAACTGTTGAACGCACCAGAAGCCGCTCCGCTCATCATCGCGCCGGTGCCGCCGATGCCGGTGACGACCGCACCAATGATCATGCCGAGGACGATTGCTATCACCACGGTGACGGCGGTATAGACACCGGCCCGTTCCGGCGGACACTTCATCGTATGCGGCAGACCAAGGTAGATGAGGTAGATGCCGTAGATGCCGCCCGCGATCGCTATCAGGGTTCCCAGCACTGGCAGGATGAGTCCGATACTGGCGATCCAGCTTGCCGTGTAGGCGTAGGCCACCAGCTTGAGAGCGTGCACAAAGTTCTTTTCACCGGCGAAATTCGGTGCCAGTGCGTCGACGATCAGGGCAAGCACGTAAACCAGACCCAAGGTCATCGCGTAGGTGAGGATCATGCTGGTAATGCCGGACATTATCGGCACCTTCACCGACACGCCAAACATGCTGTAGCCGATGATGCTGCCCTTGATGAAAGCGAACACGGCCGGTATCGCCGCCATCACGCAGATCCAGGTCTTGTAGAGACCGGCCACGCTGGCTGGCTCCGTTGCAATCACTGGCCACTCCGTCTTCGGGGTCAGCAGGATGGCCTTCGCTCGCGCAAGGATCCGGTTGAAATCCGGTCCGGCTCCGGTGTCGGGGTTGTTCGGTGTCATCGGCGGGTTAGGCGGCGTGTTCGTTTCCGTATCCATCTCGTTACCTCTCAAGCTGAATGAAGGGATTGAAGAACCACCATTCTAGACCGGAAGCCGTAAACACTGCGTTTTCGGCCATGCGGTCGTAGCCATGTCGCAGACCAGCGGCGGCAGGGCGAGCACGGCTGGCTGCTAAGATGCCTGCCACCAGCATTCTTCACCGAGCCCGTACCGATGTCCCGCCCCAATCCCGTTGCCACGCCACTCATTCCCGCCAATGCCGAGAACCGCTATCAGGTGACTGCGGCGGACTTGCCGCTGTGCTGCCCGATGCCCGGGATGTCGCTGTGGAACTCGCATCCACGTGTCTACCTCGCCATCGAGGCGGCGGAAGGTGGTCGTATCCAGTGTCCGTATTGTGGCGCGTACTACACGCTGGTCGCCTGATCGTGGCGAGTGGCCTCATCCGGTTGGCTTGATCGCGTGACGAGTTATCGAAACCACTATTTGAGAGTGCCCCAGGGCATCAAATCCGGACCGCGCCAATGAACGACGAGCTTGTCGTCGTGCAGCTGCTACCCAACCTGGACACCGGTGGTGCCGAGCGCTCTGCGCTTGAAGTCAGCCGTGCGCTGGTTGCCGCCGGCCATCGATCGATCGTGGTTTCCGCTGGCGGTCGCCTGGTTCGCCGGCTGATTGCAGAAGGTGGCGAGCACGTCGAATTGCCGATTGGCCGCAAGTCGCTGGCGGTGCTGTTGCAGTTGCGCCGACTCCGGCAATTGTTTGACCGGGTCCAGCCCGACATCGTCCATGCGCGCTCGCGCCTGCCGGCGTGGTTGGGGCGATTCGCGCTCCGCGAGAAATCTCGCACCCGCTTCATCACGACCGTGCACGGGCTCAACTCGCCGGGACGCTACAGCGCTGTCATGGCGAGTGGTGATCGGGTGATCTGCGTATCCAATACCGTGCGCGACTATGTGCTCAAGAACTATCCGGGTGTGGACAGTAGTCGTCTGACGGTGATCCCACGCGGCGTCGATCCGGCGGAATTTCCATACGGCTATCGTCCGGATGCGCGCTGGCGCGAAGACTTCTTCGCGGCCTATCCGCTACTCGCCGGCGCGCCGCTGCTGACTTTGCCTGGTCGCGGTACGCGCCTGAAAGGACACGCCGACGGCATTCGCCTGCTCGCCGACCTCGAAGATCGCGGTATCGACGCGCGCCTGCTGTTGCTGGGCGTTCGTGAAGCTGGTCGCGAGGACTACATCGCCGAGCTGGCAGCGCTTGCCAGGAAGCTGGGCGTCGCTGAAAAGCTGGTGATGAGCGCGCCGCGCAGCGATGTTCGCGATGTGTTGTCGATCTCGGATCTGGTGCTGCAGCTCAGCGTTCGGCCAGAGGCATTCGGGCGCACCGTCATTGAATCACTGTCGCTGTGCAGGCCGGTGCTGGGCTACGCACACGGTGGCGTTGGCGAATTGCTTGCCGAGTTGTATCCGGCTGGACGGGTGCCACCATCGGCACCGGAACGGCTGGCCGAACGTGCGGCGGAGTTGCTCAATGCCGCCCCACCGATTTCGCCATTGACCCGCTATCGTTTGACCGACATGCAGGCCGCCACGCTATCGCTGTACGAGACGACTGCCCGACGCGGCTGAGTGTTGATTCGCTCGCGATGCGGTTGAATCGACCGATAACGTTCAGAGTTTCGCTTCGCGCTCGGCCTTGAGATTGCGGTAATGCTTGAGCTGGTCCAACTGCGACGCCGCCATCGCTTCGCGGTCGCGTTGTTTGCGGTCCAGGAAATTGCGCTGCTGTTCCAATTGGCCACGAAGTTCGGCGATCTGTTTGGCCAATTGTGGCGAAACCTTCACTTCGCGATGCTGCAAATCGTCGGCGCGGGCGAGCAGGTCCGCGAGGGTGGCTTCCTGTGTCTTCAAGCCATCACGTCCCGCACGCAGCGCCTGGTCCAGCTGATTGAGCGTCAAGCGCTGGGTGGTCAGCAGCTCCGATTCGGTGGGGAATGCGGCAAGCATTTGTCGGTCATTGCGAATGCCCGCATCCACGGCGTCCTGTTCCGCCTGGACTCTAGCCGCCTTGCGGTCCGCCGCCGCGCGCTCGTCCGTGGTCAGTGGTCGGCTGACACGCTTGATGATCAGGCCGTCCTTGTTGACGATCTCGTAACCCAACTGCATCGCATCGCGGCTGAGTACGTCGGAGTAGTGGGTTTGGCCGCCGGCATCGCGCCATTTGTAGCGATGCTGTGCGTGCGCAAGCGCCGACACCACGCAAAGCGTAGTCGCCAAGGCAACGATGAGTGCGCGTGCTGACCGCATCGATGTCGCTCCGATCACCGGAAGAATGGATAACAGCAAAAGCAATTGTCGTGCCAGAAATCTACGCCCGATCTAGCCCGGCCCGCCGTGCCATCAATGTCGTGATCGACGCAGGTGCTGGCCTGCCATCGTCACAATCAGACGCCGTAGCGTTCCCGATACTGCTCCAGGGCCGACCGACTGGCAGCCAGATTCGAGCGTTCCCCAGCATACTGCAACAAGTCGGACAGGCCCGCGATCGCGATCACGGGCACGGAAAATTCCTCTGACACTTCCTGTGCGGCAGAGCGTTCGCCCAAGCCTCGTTCCTGACGATCCAGCGCAATCAGTATGCCGGCTGGCTGTGCGCCGGCGTCGTGAATCAGGCGCAGCGATTCGCGCACGGCGGTGCCAGCGGAAATCACGTCGTCGACTATCACCACGCGGCCACGTAGCGGTGCGCCAACCAGGGTTCCACCTTCGCCGTGGTCTTTGGCTTCCTTGCGGTTGTAGGCGTAAGGCAGGTCACGACCATGCTGATCGGCCATCGCTGCCGCCGTGACAGCAGCCAGCACGATGCCCTTGTAGGCCGGGCCGAACAGCATGTCGAAATGCAGGCCTGAATCGACCAGCGTCTGCGCATAGGCACGCCCCAGCGTAGCCAGAGCGGCGCCGCTGTTGAACAGGCCGGCATTGAAGAAATACGGGCTGACGCGACCCGATTTCAAGGTGAACTCGCCGAAGCGCAGCACCTCGCGTTCAAGCGCGAGGTCTAGAAAGTCGCGTTGGTGTTGTTGCATGGAATCTGCGCCGCTGCGGGGTAAATGCATTGTGCCGCACGTGCACCGCGTTGCGAGAATTGCTACGGCTTATGCCAGCGTGCCGCGCAGCGCCCGCACCTGTTGTTCCAGGAGCGCGGCGGTTGCCCCAGCCGGTGGAATCGGTGCGCCCACCACGTAGTCGATCCGTGCACGAAAGCGGCGCGGCAGGCGCATACGGCCAAGTCGACTGTCGCGCTTGCTCCATACGCTGCCCCACAGGCCGCGAAGGGCGCTTGGGATCACTGGGACCGGTCGGCGTTCCAGAATGCGTTCGACGCCGTTCTTGAATGCGGCGATCTCGCCATCGCTGGTCAGTGCCCCTTCCGGGAAGATGCAGACGATCTCGCCTACCGCCAGCGCGTCATCGATGTCGTCCAAGGCCTTGCGAAGCAGTTCCAGATTTTCACGCGCCCCGGCAATCGGGATTGCCTTGACGGTGCGGAACATGAAACTCAACACTGGAATATCGAAAATCTTGTGGTACATCACATAGCGCATGGGCCGCCGCACGCAACCACCGATGATCAGCGCATCCATGTAGCTGACGTGGTTGCAGACCACCAGCGCCGCGCCTTCTTCGGGAATGTGGTCGAGCCCTTCGGTGCGGATTCGGTAGAGCAGGCTGACCACGATCCAGCTCAGGAATCGCATCAGGAATTCGGGTACCACGGTGAAGATCCAGATCGCCACGACGGTATTCGCGATCGCCAGCGCCAGGAATAGTTGCGGAATGGACCAGCCGAAAAGTCGTTGCAGTGCGATCCCGCCGATGGCCGCCAGCACAATGAAGATCGCGTTCTGGATGTTCATGCCCGCGATCACGCGAGAGAGTTCGGTTGTCGGCGTGCGGCTCTGGATCAGTGCAAACAGAGGCACCACGAAAATGCCGGAGAACAGGCCGATCCCGACCAGGTCCAGCACGATGCGCCAGCTACCGGGTTGCGCCAGGAAGCCCGCCACGCCGAGTCCGCTTACCGCCGCACTAGTCGGTTGCGCGAAGTAGAGATCGAGCAGGAACGCGCTGATTCCGAACGCGCCGAAGGGAACCAGTCCAATCTCGATGCGACGGCCGGACAGCTTCTCGCAGAGTAGCGAGCCGATACCCACGCCCACCGAGAATATGGCCAGCACGGCCACATAAAGCGTCGGTGTACCGCCGAGGTTGGCTTCGGCGTAGACCGGCAGATTGCCGGTCAGCACCGTGCCGGTGAACCAGAACCAGCTCACGCCCAGCACGCTGTTGCGCACCGCCGGTTGCTTGCGCGTCAGCCGCCAGATCACCAGCGATTCCGGAATCGGGTTCCAGATGACCTTCAGATCGGGCGCTGCCGCCGCCACCGGCGGAATCTTCCGGCTGACGAGATTGCCGATCACCGCCAACGCGATCACCAGCACAGCGGCCAGCCACGGCCCGGCACTGCCACCGACCACGAAGATCAGCCCACCCGCCAGCATGCCGATCAGGATCGAGATCGATGTGCCCATCTCGACCAGACCATTGCCGCCAGTCAATTCCTCGCGTCGCAGTACCGAGGGCAGGATCGAATACTTTACCGGTCCGAACAGCGTGCTTTGCACGCCCGTCGCGAACAGGGCGATCAGCAGCACGGTCATGTTCTGCAAGACGAAGCCGACTGCCGCCAGCGACATGATGGCAATTTCCATCGCCGTGGTGATGCGGATCAGCTTGGCCTTCTCGGTGCGCTCGGCGAACTGGCCGGCGATCGCGGAAAACAGGAAATACGGGAGGATGAAGATGGCCGGCGCCAGTTGCGTGTAGATGGCCTTGTCGGTCTGATTGATCGCCATGTAGCCGAGCAGCCCGATGATTGCCTGCCGGAACACGTTGTCGTTGAACGCTCCCAACGCCTGGGTGACGAAAAACGGCGCAAACCGCCGCGTCTTCAGTAGATCGAACTGGTTGTGTCCCGACATGAAAGCTCCATTGATCCGGCGAGACGCCGGTTGCCGCGCAGCCTAACCGGTTGCCTGTCTGGGTGAAACGACGCGACTATCGTGCAGTGCGTCGCGCAATCGCTTGCCGCTTTCACAGCGCAGCCCCGCGTGCTGCTATTGTGAATGGTAATTCTTGACTCATTGGAGACGGCAATGCCTGGCACGATTGGTTTGGTGGTACTGATACTTGCGGCGATCATCCTGTTCAAGCTGGTACGCATCGTGCCGCAGGGTTACCAGTGGACGGTGGAGCGTTGGGGCAAGTACACGCACACGTTGTCGCCGGGTTTCCATTTGCTGATTCCTGTCGTACAGAACATCGGTCGCAAGATCAATGTGATGGAGCAGGTGCTCGATGTTCCCTCGCAGGAAGTCATCACCAAGGACAACGCCGTCGTGCGCGTGGATGGCGTGGTGTTCTACCAGGTGCTTGATTCGGCGAAAGCCGCGTACGAGGTTTCCAATCTCGAACAGGCGTCACTCGCGCTGGTGATGACCAATATCCGTACCGTGCTCGGTTCGATGGATCTGGACGAATCCTTGAGCAAGCGCGACGAGATCAACGCCAAGCTGCTGGCCGTGGTCGACGAAGCAACCCATCCGTGGGGCGTCAAGGTGACCCGCATCGAGATCAAGGATATTTCGCCGCCGCGCGACCTGATCGATTCGATGGCCCGACAGATGAAGGCCGAGCGTGAGAAGCGCGCCAATATTCTTGAAGCCGAAGGTTTCCGCCAGGCGGCGATCCTCAAGGCTGATGGCGAAAAGCAGGCGGCGATCCTCAAAGCAGAAGGCGAGCGCGAAGCCGCCTTCCGCGAAGCCGAAGCGCGCGAGCGTCTGGCTGAAGCGGAAGCCAAGGCAACCACAATGGTGTCCGACGCGATTGCTGGCGGCGACATCAACGCGATCAATTATTTTGTCGCCAACAAGTATGTTGAGGCACTCAAGGAAATGGCCCATTCGCCCAACCAGAAGATGCTGATCCTGCCGTTCGAGGCGACTGGCATCCTTGGCTCGCTGGCGGGTATTGCCGAAATCGCCAAGAGTGCGCTGAGCGACCAGAACGACAAGAAGGTGGCAGCGTCGCGCGAACCGAACTTCCCTTCGCAACGCTGAGGCTCTCGCGATGGACGCCTACTCGCAGATTTCAATCCACGCCATGTGGTGGCTCTTGGGCTTGCTGCTGATCGCGTCGGAAATGCTGACGCCCGGTTACTTCCTGCTATGGATTGGGTTGGCTGCCGGCGTGATGGGCGTGCTGACCTGGCTTTTTCCGGGCATGGGCTTCATCGTGCAAACCGTCGTCTTTGCCATCTTGGCAATCAGCATCTGCACGTTCTACTGGAAGGTGATCCGGCCGCGCGCCGAGAAGCGGGACGACCAGCCGTTGCTCAACCATCGCGGTGCGCAGTTGATCGGCCAGACATTCCAGGTCAGCGACGCCATCGAGCATGGGCGCGGCAAGGTGCGCATCAACGATTCTGTGTGGCTGGCCGAAGGTGCCGATGCCGCGGTTGGAGAATCGGTCGTGGTCGTAGCCGTCAACGGCACAACCTTGAGCGTGCGACCCGCCTGAGCAGAAAAGTGATCTAGCTCGGCGCTTGGGATGCCCTGACTAGCTAATCAGGGCATCCCTTGGTCGAGTTGATAAATCGCTTCGGCGAGATCGACCACATGTTGCTCCCACCAGCGCGCCTCGCCCACTTGCGGGAACGCGCGCGGAAAGGCCGGATCATGCCAGCGTGC
>JBATAQ010000158.1:0-18138 GCA_049661925.1 Dokdonella sp. | reverse complement strand
GCTCGAAAAACGCATCGTCATCGCCATCGACGTGCCAACCGGGCAAACCTGCCAGCGGCAGAGGTCGCAGCTGTTGCGGGTCGGTGAGCAGGTCGCCATTGCGGATGGCTGCGGCGATCTGCGATTCGTTTTCCGGCCATTCCGCGATCACGCCAAGATGATCGCTGCATAACGCAATCTCATCAGCCTTGACGCGAACGGCGATGCAACGGCCCATCGGCAACAGGTCGCGCTGGGCGACGTGTTCGAGCAAGGCGTGGCCGAATACGGTGACCGCCATGCGCGTTCCCCAGGCATGGCCGTCGCGACGGAACAGGCCTTCCCATTCGTGAGCATTCCAACAGGCGAGTGCCTCGTCATCGGCCAACCAGACGATGGCACCGGCCTCGTCGAAGTGGGTCATCGCATACTGGCCGCGACTGCGCGTTTTCGTGCCCATGGTTTCGATGTCGTCGCACTGACGCTGGTTGAGCGCCCATTTGAGTTGTGGGTGGCGCAGCCAGACCAGCGCATTGAAGAAGTCGTGGGCATCGCCTTCGCGCGTCGCCAGCGCGCCGGCAGCGATGCGCTGCTCGTAGTGCAAGCCATCCGCCAATAGCTGCGATGTTTGCGCAACGAACTGTGGTCGGACAATGCCGTCCGCAAATTCAGCTGCTTGGCGCCACTCGTTCAAAACGTCGATCGGGACCAGGCCGTTAGCAAGCGCATCGGTGTATTCGCGCCAGGCCGTCAACGGCGGCTGATCGAGGCGGGCGCTGATCAAGATGTTTGAATCAGCAGGCATGACGGAATGTTGTCACTGTTTTCGTTCGCGCGCGACAGGAAGCAAGAGGGTCGAACGATTTTCGCGCAAGCCGAACCCCGTCAACGTCGCGGTGTACGGAAAAACTGCGGCCTGATTCACACGCAGCCGCTACAATGGCGGACTGCCGGGCCCGCGTCGCGGTGCCCGTGATCGCCTGCCGGCAGTCGCCGAATTCACGGCTTCGGTGACCATGCGTCCGTTGCCCGTCGACTGGCGCCGCCGCAAGGCTGCAAGGCCCGCCGCGCCCGCTCCAGAGCGAACGCCGGTGGCATCGCTGCACAAACGGACAATAAAACGAGACCTGCCCCATGAAAGATTCATTCGCCACCCGCGACATCCTTGAAGTCAATGGCCGCCAGTATCACTACGCCAGTCTCGCCAAGTTAGGGCAGCGTTTCGATATCAAGCAGTTGCCGTATGCGATGAAGATTCTGCTGGAAAACCTGCTGCGCAATGAGGACGACATCAGTGTCAGCGCGGTCGAGATCGAAGCGGTCGCGACCTGGGATGCGAAGAAGGAATCGGATACTGAAATCGCCTTCATGCCGGCGCGCGTCATTTTGCAGGACTTCACCGGCGTGCCGTGCGTAGTTGACCTCGCCGCGATGCGCGATGCGATGGTCACCTTGGGCGGCGACCCCGACAAGATCAACCCGCTCGTCCCGGTTGAGCTGGTGATCGATCACTCTGTCCAAGTCGACGTCTACGGCACACCGCAGGCGCTGGAAAAAAACGTGGAGATCGAATTTGAGCGCAATCAGGAACGTTATGCATTCCTGCGCTGGGGACAAAAGGCGTTCGAGAATTTCAAGGTGGTACCACCACGCACCGGCATCGTCCATCAGGTGAACTTGGAACATCTCGCCCGCGTTGTCTTCACCAACGAAATCAAGGGCGAAACCTGGGCTTATCCCGATACGGTTTTCGGTACCGATTCGCACACGACGATGATAAACGGACTCGGCGTGCTGGGCTGGGGCGTCGGCGGTATCGAAGCGGAAGCGGCCATGCTTGGCCAGGCGTCGTCGATGCTGATACCGCAGGTTGTCGGTTTCGAGTTGACCGGCAAGCTCAAGGAAGGTGTTACTGCGACCGACTTGGTGCTTACGGTCACCCAGTTGCTGCGCAAGCACGGCGTGGTCGGCAAGTTCGTCGAGTTTTATGGCGATGGCCTGCAGCATCTTTCACTCGCTGATCGCGCGACCATCGGCAACATGTCACCGGAATATGGTGCCACCTGCGGCATCTTCCCGGTCGACAAGGAAGCGCTCAATTATTTGCGTCTGTCCGGTCGTAGCGAAGACTTGATCGCGTTGGTCGAAGCCTATGCCAAGGCGCAAGGACTCTGGCACGAACCGGGCCAGGACAAGGCGACTTACTCGTCGACGCTGGGCCTGGACATGGGCGAAGTCGAGCCGTCGCTGGCGGGTCCAAAGCGCCCGCAGGATCGTGTGCTGCTTTCCGACATGAAGAAGAATTTCCACGACAACGTTGGCGCAATGACAAATGGTCGCGCGCCGGCCAGCGTGCCGGCGGTCGGCGAATTCAAGGAAGAAGGTGGTGCGCAGCACCAGGCCGATCACCTCGCCGCGAAACCGATATCGACGATCACGATCAACGAGGAAGAGTCCGAACTCAAGGATGGCTCGGTCGTGATCGCGGCCATCACATCGTGCACCAATACATCAAACCCGGCGGTGATGATTGGTGCCGGGTTGCTCGCGCGCAACGCGGCGGCGAAGGGCTTGAAGTCGGCACCATGGGTGAAGACCTCGCTCGGCCCAGGCTCCCTGGTGGTCACCGATTACCTCAAGAAAGCCGGCCTGCTCGCCGAACTGGAAAAGCTCGGCTTCTATCTGGTCGGCTACGGCTGCACCAGTTGCATCGGCAATTCCGGTCCGCTGCTCGATGCGGTGTCGAAGGGCATCACCCAGAACGACCTCGCCGTTGCCGCCGTGCTTTCCGGCAACCGCAATTTCGAAGGCCGCATCCACGCCGAAGTGAAGATGAACTATCTCGCCTCGCCGCCGCTGGTGGTCGCCTATGCAATTGCCGGCACCATCGACATCGATCTGGTCAACGATCCCCTCGGCAAGGGCAGCGATGGCAAAGATGTATTCCTGCGCGACATCTGGCCGAGCAACAAGGAAATCAGCGACACCATTGCCAACACGATCAACCCGGCCATGTTCGAGAAGAACTACGCCGACGTGTTCAAGGGTGACAGTCGCTGGAACCAGATTTCCTCGCCCGACGGCAGCCAGTACGAGTGGGACGATTCCACCTACATCAAGAACCCGCCCTATTTCGACGGCATCACGATGGACGTGGGTTCCATCGACGACATCAAGAGCGCGCGCGCACTTGGCGTATTCGGTGACTCAATCACCACTGACCATATTTCCCCGGCCGGTTCGATCAAGAAGGATTCGCCCGCCGGTCGTTACTTGATCGAGCATGGCGTACAGCCAAAGGATTTCAATTCCTACGGCTCGCGTCGCGGCAACGACGATGTGATGGTGCGTGGTACGTTTGCCAACATCCGCATCAAGAACAAGATGCTCGACAACGTCGAAGGTGGCTTCACTCTGCACGTTCCGAGCGGGAAGCAGATGTCGATCTACGACGCGGCGCTGTTATACAAGCAAAAGAAGACGCCGCTGGTTGTGCTGGCCGGCAAGGAGTACGGCACCGGTTCGTCGCGCGACTGGGCCGCCAAAGGCACCTTGCTGCTGGGTGTGAAGGCGGTGATCGCGGAGAGTTTCGAGCGCATCCATCGCTCCAACCTGGTCGGCATGGGCGTGCTGCCGCTGCAATTCGCTGAAGGCGAAAATGCAGGAACGCTCGGCCTCACCGGCATGGAAACGTTCGACATCATTGGTCTTGACGATGGCAAGTCGAACAAGGCGCAGGTGATTGCCACGCGCGAAGATGGCAAACAGGTCGAATTCGCGGTCCGCGTATTGCTGGCGACGCCGAAGGAAATCGAGTTCTTCCGCAATGGTGGCGTGTTGCCGTATGTGCTGCGTCAGCTTGCGGCCGGAACTGATGCTTGATTGATTCGCGCGGCGGCATCACGTCGCCGCGCTTTCACGTTGCCTGCGGTGAAATCTCCTGCGGAGGTTGACCAGCTCCGCTGTTGTGAAGCGCCTCACCCTACAGGCTGCGATTCCAACTGGCCTGGACCAGTTTCCAGTCACCGTCGTCCTTGCGCCAACCAGTGGTCACCGCGTAAACCGAACCGCGCTCCGGCAACCAACCGCCGGAGCTGCCAGTCAATGTTGCGGTCATCGTGATGGTCGCGCGAATGCTCTCCACGCGCAGTTCGCGCACCACCATCGATACGCCAATTCGCTCGTTGCGCAACACTTGTAATCGCAACATGTCGTGTACCTTGCGCCGATCCATGTCGGCTTCGGGCGCAGTGAAATCGTCTGCGACGAGATCCATGAAGTCGGATGGTTTGCGATCTTCGATGGCTTGCTGCATCGTCGCCACCGCAGCGCGAAGTTGCTGTTCTTCGGAGCTGCGCGAACAGGCACACAACAGCAACGTTGCGACAATCAAAATGGCTGCGCTGTACGCAACCCCACGCAACCTACCTAGCGGATGAATCATCGACACATGCCTTTGCGAACCAATCTGCACCTTAGCGACAGCCGGATGCCACGTCGATGAAGCCGGGAACTGCATTCCCGGAGCCAGCCGGCCCACATCCGCGCAATCGTCACCAGGGCCGCTACAACCTTCCCGCTCTTGCTCGAGCCCTGCCCGAGCTGCATCAGTACATCGTGCAGCGGCGCGGCGACAGTACGGTCGATTTCTCCGACCAGCGTGCCGTGCTTGCGCTCAACCGCGCCCTGTTGGCGCAGTGGTACGGCATCCGAGGCTGGAACTTGCCTGCCGCCGCGCTGTGTCCTGGCGTACCGGGTCGTGCTGACTTGATTCATCACCTCGCCGACCTGCTCGCGGAGGATCACGACGGGAAGGTGCCTCGTGGAAAGTCGGTCCGCGTACTCGACATCGGTGTCGGCGCCAGTGCGATCTATCCGCTGATTGGTCAAGCCGAATACGGCTGGAGCTTCGTCGGTGTCGATCTCTCAACGCAAGCGCTGGAATCTGCGGCGCGAATTCTCGCCGCCAACCCGTCCGCTGCTGCGGCGATTGAACTACGCCGCCAACTCGACCCGCAACACGTCTTCGAAGGCGTCATCGCTGCCGACGAACGCTTCGACCTGTCGATATGCAACCCGCCCTTTCATGTTTCAGCCAAGGCGGTAAAACAAGCCAGCGTCAGCAAGTGGCGCAAGCTGGGCAAGGCTGATCGCGACGGCGCACGCGGCTCGAACTTCGGCGGCATCGCAGCGGAACTGCATTGCAGCGGCGGCGAATTGGGCTTCATCCGCCGCATGATCGACGAGAGCGCGCAACGCCCGAACAGCGTGCGCTGGTATTCAAGTCTGGTGTCACAGGCATCGCATCTGCCGCCGTTGCAAAAGGCTCTGCAAGACGCGGCGGCGGTTGACGTGCGTCAGATCGACATGGGCCAAGGCCAGAAACAAAGCCGAATGCTTGCCTGGACGTTCACCACGAAGTGAGACGTCGAAGCGTTTCGAACCGCGCGACTACTTCAGTGAGAAATCGTCCGCATCCATCCACGCGGGAAAGCGCTGGCGATGGGCAGCCAAAGGTTCCGCATAAAGGCCGACGGTGACGACTTGTTCCTGCGCGCCGAGCTCGACCAGCGGCTCACCGACGAAATCGATGGCGGCGCTGTCGCCGGCATAGTTGATGTTGTTGCCATCCGTGCCGACGCGATTCACACCGACGACATAGCTGAGGTTTTCGATCGCTCGAGCACGCAACAATGTGCGCCATGGCTGCCGACGCGGTGCCGGCCAGTTCGCGACGAAGATGGACAGGTCGTATTCGAAGCGATCCGATTCGCGGTCGTAGCGATTGCGCAGCCAGACAGGAAATCGTAGGTCATAACAAACCTGCGGAAGGATGCGCCAGCCTTTCAACTCGACCAGCAAGCGTTCCTTGCCGCCAGAGTAGCGCTCGTGCTCGTTGGCCATGCGGAATAAATGACGCTTGTCGTAGATGTCGTAGCTGCCGTCCGGGCGCATCCAGACCATGCGGTTGACGCATTTGTCGCCGTGGCGAATCACCAGGCTACCGGTGATGACGCCATCGACTTCGCTGGCGACTTGCGCCAACCACGCCATGCCCTCGCCATCCATCGCTTCGGCGTTGTGCAGGGTCTCATTGGTGAAGCCGCTGAGGAAAGTTTCGGGCAGCACGACCAGATCGGTGTGACCTTTCAACGGTCGCACCAGCTCGTCGTAGTAGTCGCGATTGCCGATGGCATCGTGCCAAAGCGTGGCGCCTTGCACGAGCGAGACGCGCAGCGGCGCGGGTGTCGTCACAACTTGCAAAGCCGTTCGGCGGCCTGTTCCAGAACGCTGTCGCTCTTGGCGAAACAGAAACGAACCAAGCGCTGCCCGGGCGGCGGCGAATCGTAGAATGCCGACAGCGGAATCGCAGCCACGCCGCCTTCGCGGACCAGCCAGCGACAAAACTCCATGTCATCCATGTCCGGCTTGATCGCACTGTAATCGGCGAGCTGGAAGTAGGCACCATCAACCGGTGGCAACTTGAATCGCGAGGGTGCGAGCAATTCCTGGAAGCGATCACGTCGGGCCTGGTAGAACGCGGGCAGTTCCAGATGATGCGAAGGCTCGTTGCCCATCACGTCGGCCAATGCGTACTGCGCGGGCGCGAACGTACAAAAGGTGAGGTACTGATGCACCTTGCGAAATTCGGCGGACAAGGCCACGGGCGCCACGCAGTAGCCAACCTTCCAGCCCGTGCAGTGATAGGTCTTGCCGAATGAGCTGACTACGAAGCTGCGTTGCGCCAATTCGGTGTGACGCAAAACGCTTTGATGGGGTTTGTCGTCGAACACGATGTGTTCGTAGACCTCGTCGGACAGCACAAGAATTTCGGTGTCACGAGTCAGCTCGGCGAGTGCATCGAGATCTGCCGGCGAGAACACCGAACCACACGGGTTGTGCGGCGAGTTCACCATGATCATTCGCGTCTTCGGCGTGACCGCGTCGCGCACACGTTGCCAATCGACGCCGAAGTCGGACGGGTCCAGCGGCACATGCACCGCGACGCCGCCACTCAAGGTGATGGCCGGGTCGTAGCAGTCGTAGCACGGGTCGAGCACGATCACTTCATCGCCGCGACACACGACGGCGGCGATAGCAGCGAACAATGCCTCGGTCGCACCGGAGGTGACCGTGACTTCGCTTTCCGCATTCACGCTGCGGCCATACATTGCGGCGACCTTGAGCGCAATCTGTTCGCGCAACGCCGGGATGCCGGTCATCGGCGCGTACTGGTTCTTGCCACTATCCATCGCGCTGGCGAGGGCTTCGCGCAATCGCTTCGGCCCGTCGAAATCGGGGAAACCCTGACCTAGGTTGATCGCACGATGCTCGGTCGCGAGCTGGCTCATCACGGCGAAAATGGTGGTGCCGACCTTGGGCAACTTGGTCTGGAGCAGCACCGGCGACTGGAGATTCGGGAGGCTGGACATCTGGCGATGCTAGCACGCAGCCTGCGCAGCAAATACCGCCACTGAGCGCTCTCCAAACAACTCCTTCAGACGCCCCGCAACAAGACCGCCACAAGGACAAGTCCAATCAACGCTGCCGCACCCAGCAGCCACCAGATCGCACTGACGCCGCGCCTCGCCTCGTTGGCTGGCGTCTCTGCGGAAACGTCGTCGACATTACTCAAGTCGACCGTTTCCTCGATCGGTTTCGCACTGCTGCACTCGATAACGAAGCGGTCCCTGCCAAGGTTCAGTTGGTCTCCATTGCGCAGCGCCGTGGACATGATGCGTCGTCCGTTGAGGAGGCTACCCGACGACTCTTCACTCTCCAGGCTCAAACCCGAAGCACCGACACCAAAGCGCACGGAGCGAGTAGATTCTGCGGATTCGCCCAGCACTGCTCCGCCATCCCTCCCGACACTAATGAGCAACCCATCGAAAATCGCCACCGACTTTCCAAACCACGTGCCGGACATGCCGCGAATCACGCCACTCTGCGCTCCCTGTACTGGCCCAGGTCGCCGAACCTGGCTGAATTCAACCGGGTCGACCGCGGAAACAGCGATGGAAGTCGACCCAAGGCACAAGGTGTCTCCGTAGCGCACGAACGCCTTCTCGCGTACGGGCCGCGCGTTGACGTGGGCACGTGCGCCGGATTCGGCGATATCCAGCACAATGCCGCGCAGGTCGCGCGTCAGTCGCGCATGGTGGGCGGCGAGGTCAGCCAGCACAATGTCGTTGCCAGGCGCGCTTCCGATTCGGATAGTGCCGTCACCCGCGAGTACGTCGGGATGTTCGGCGTTGGGGAAGCTCAATCGCATCGAAAAGCGGTCTGGCGGTGGAACGGTCGCGAAATCTAGCACACGCGAGCAGCTGAACCCGTCGAGCGCAAGTGCGCCGGCGACGAGCGAAAGCGATTGACGCGCCGGGACCGCTTCCCTACCATTGCGCACCCCTAGCCACCCCGGTGTCTGGGGTTTCACCGAGTACGGCGGGGTATAGCGCAGTCTGGTAGCGCATCTCGTTTGGGACGAGAGGGTCGGGAGTTCGAATCTCTCTACCCCGACCACCGTATTCGCTGGTTTCTGCGCCCGTAGCTCAACTGGATAGAGCATCGGCCTTCTAAGCCGACGGTTGCAGGTTCGATTCCTGTCGGGCGTGCCAGGCTAGTCGGAGTCACTTGACCGCTTCAATGGTGGGCGTAGCTCAGTTGGTTAGAGTCCCGGATTGTGATTCCGGTTGTCGGGGGTTCGAGTCCCCTCGCTCACCCCACTTGGTGGTCCGAAGGTTCTCCATCGGATCGCAATTTGTTAAACTCGTTTGTCTGTTCGGGTCGTTAGCTCAGTTGGTAGAGCAGTTGACTCTTAATCAATAGGTCGAAGGTTCGAATCCTTCACGACCCACCAAACAGATACCGGCTGGATGCACTGCAGTCGCCGTGTAGCGCCAGCGGCACCATCCACGGCGTGTTGTCGGAAGCTGGCTCAAACCTTGCGAATGTGGCGGAATTGGTAGACGCGCTGGATTTAGGTTCCAGTGGGGTAACCCGTGAGAGTTCGAGTCTCTCCTTTCGCACCAGCCAACGAACATCCGGACGGTCGCGTCAAGGCCGTCGCCGCCGCGCGGATGCGGGACGTTGCCGAAAAGACGACCGGATTGGTCGTTTCCGGCCCATCTCTAGTAAACTCCTCAGGCTGTGCATTGCCCCGGCTTGTGCGCGTGCGGCCTTGCAGCCTGCGTACGCGACTTACCCGCAGCAACGCCCGATTTGCCAGCGATCCGGCATAAGCCGGTACGCGACCCCTGATTTTTAGTCAAACATCCCTTTCGACAGATATCGCTTCCTGAAGGAGCAAGCATGCAAGTCTCGGTAGAAAACGTCGGCACCCTCGGCCGCAAAGTGGTCGTCACCCTGCCGGCCGACCAGCTGGAGTCCAAGGTGCGTATGCGCCTGCAGGAAATGACCAAGACGGCGCACATCAAGGGTTTTCGCCCTGGCAAGGTGCCGCAGAAGATCATCGAGCAGCGCTACGGCGCGCAGGTGCATGGCGAAATCCTGTCCGACCTGATCGGCAGCAGCTTTCAGGAAGCGATGACGCAGGAAAACTTGCGCCCGGCCATGCAGCCATCGATATCAACCAGCGGCAAAGCCGACAACGGCGAGCTGCAGTACACAGCCGAATTCGACGTGCTGCCGGAGATTCCCGCGATCGACGTTGGCAGCCTGGAAATCACTCGCCATGTCGCGACGGTCGGCGATGAAGACATCGACCAGATGATTGACACGCTGCGCCAGCAACGCCGCAACTGGAATGCAGTCGAGCACGCCGCTGCCGATGGCGACATGGTTCTTTTCGAGTATTCCGCACAGTCCGGCGATGAGCGCCATCCGGCCGAAGGTCGCGACCGCATCGGCACCATCATCGGCTCTGAAGCGCTTTCCAAGGCGCTGGAAGACAAGTTGATCGGCCTTTCGGCTGACGACGAAGCCGAATTCGATATCGACTTCCCGACCGAAGTGCGCGTTCCCGCGCTGGCCGGCAAGCAGGCCAAGGTCAGCATGAAGGTGATCCGTATCCAGGAATCGCAGATGCCGGAAGTGGACGTCGACTTCATCAAGAGCTTCGGCGTTGACGACGGCAGCATGGAGCAGTTTCGCCTCGATATTCGCGCCAACCTCGAGCGCGAATTGAAATCGATGCTGATGGGCCGCCTGAAGGCTGCCACAGTCGACAAGCTGATCGACGCGCATTCCACTCTCGACGTGCCGCAGAGCCTGATCGAAAACGAAGCGCGCGCGCTGGCAACCCAAAATGCCGGACAGGGCAAGGACAGGTCGGTCGAAATCGAGCCGTTCATGGGCAGCGCCCGCCGCCGCGTGCTGGCTGGCTTGCTCCTGTCCGAACTGGCTCGCCAGAACGACATCAAGCTGGATCCACGCCGGGTCAGCGAGGCCTTGATGACGATTGCATCGACTTACGAAGAGCCCGAGCAGGTCGTTGAACTCTACACACGCGACCCCCAATTGATGAACGGGTTGCAGGCGCGCGTTGTCGAGGATCAGGTGATTGAGTGGATCGCCGACCACGCCAAGCTCAATGAGCAATCCCTGTCCTTCAGCGAAGTGATGCGTCCGGGTGCCTGATCGCGCGGACGTCGATGGCCAACCAGCGGAGTATTCCATGAACATCGGTAACGTCCCCCAAGCGCTCAACCTTATTCCCGTCGTGGTCGAACAGACCGCGCGCGGAGAACGCGCCTACGACATCTATTCGCGCCTGCTGAAGGAGCGCGTGATCTTCCTGGTCGGTCCTATCGACGACTACGTCGCCAACGTTGTTGTCGCGCAGTTGCTGTTCCTGGAATCAGAAAACCCGGACAAGGACATCAACCTGTACATCAACAGTCCCGGTGGTTCGGTGACGGCCGGCCTCGCCATCTACGACACCATGCGTTTCCTCAAACCCGAGGTCAGCACCATGGTGATCGGCCAGGCTGCCAGCATGGGCGCGTTCCTGCTCGCCGCCGGCCAGAAGGGCAAGCGCTACGGCCTGCCCAATTCGCGGGTGATGATCCATCAGCCTTCGGGCGGCACGCAGGGCCAGGCCACCGATATCGAAATCCAGGCCAAGGAAATCCTGTACCTGCGCCGTCGATTGAACGAGGAAATGGCCGAGAACACCGGGCAAACGCTGGAACGCATCGAACTTGACGTCGAGCGCGATCGCTTCTTCAACGCCAAGGACGCCGCTGCCTACGGAATTATCGATTCGGTACTGGAAAAGCGCCCTGCCGAAGCGCTCGCCAGCGTTTGACGCCAAGTATCCATTGAGCCGCCAGCGGTCATCCTGCGCTGTGATATTCTCGAAAACGACCGTGCCGACACCGAGCCTGAACGATGACTGACGACCGACAGAGCCGCACCAGCGATAACGGCAAGATTCTTTATTGCTCGTTCTGCGGCAAGAGTCAGCACGAAGTCCGCAAGCTGATCGCCGGTCCGTCGGTCTATATCTGCGACGAATGCGTCGAGCTGTGCAACGACATCATCCGCGAGGAAATCGAGGAAAAGGCGGCCACGGCGCGTAGCCAGTTGCCCAAGCCCAAGGAAATCCTCGACGTACTCGACCAGTACGTGATCGGCCAGGACCGCGCCAAGAAAGTGCTCGCGGTCGCCGTCTACAACCATTACAAGCGGCAGGAATCTCGGAACCGCAACGACGACATCGAGCTGTCGAAGTCGAACATCCTGATGGTCGGTCCGACCGGTTCGGGCAAGACGCTGCTGGCGGAAACGCTGGCGCGCCTGCTCAACGTACCGTTCACGATTGCCGACGCAACCACTTTGACTGAAGCCGGCTACGTCGGCGAAGACGTCGAGAACATCATCCAGAAGCTGCTGCAGAAGTGCGACTACGATGTCGAAAAAGCGCAGACCGGCATCGTCTACATCGATGAGATCGACAAGATTTCGCGCAAGAGCGAGAACCCGTCGATCACCCGCGATGTCTCTGGCGAAGGCGTGCAGCAGGCGCTGCTCAAGCTGATCGAAGGTACGGTGGCATCGGTGCCGCCGCAGGGCGGTCGCAAGCATCCGCAGCAGGAATTCCTGCAGGTCGATACCAAGAACGTGCTGTTCATTTGCGGCGGCGCGTTCGCAGGGCTGGATCGCATCATCCAGCAACGTTCGGAAACGACCGGCATCGGCTTTCGTGCCGAGGTGCGCAACAAGGAAAAGCCATCCAACGCTGCACGCTTGCTGGTCGACGTGCAGCCGGAAGACCTGATCAAGTTTGGCCTGATCCCGGAATTCATCGGTCGTCTGCCGGTAATTGCGACGCTGGAAGAGCTGGACGAGAAGGCGCTGGTCGAGATTCTGGTCGAGCCGAAGAACGCGATCGTCAAGCAGTTCAAGCGCATGTTCGAGATGGAAGGCGTCGAACTGGAATTCCGCCCCGAGGCGCTGACGGCGGTCGCTAGCAAGGCGCTCAAGCGCAAGACCGGCGCGCGTGGTCTGCGCACGATCATCGAGCAGGTGTTGCTCGACACCATGTTCGACCTGCCCTCGCTGGAGCATGTCAGCAAGGTGGTCGTCGATGAGGCCGTCATCAACGGCCAGGCCGATCCGTACCTGATCTATCGTGGCAACCCGCAGCCGCGTGCGGCCTCCGCGGAATAGTCGTTATTCGCAAATGGCCGGGGCGCTTGTGAAGCAAGCGCCCTGCCCTCATTAAACAAACGGCAGCGTGCAATCACGCTGCCGTTTGTTTTTGCGTATTGTTTCAACTGCTGGCGTGCACTTCGTCGCGCTACCGAACAGGACCCATATGGTTACGAAATCCACCAAGTCGACCACTGCAATCGCTGATCTTCCGATCCTGCCGCTGCGAGACGTGGTCGTATTCCCGCACATGGTGATTCCCCTGTTCGTGGGCCGTGAAAAATCGGTGCGCGCGCTGGAAACCGCGATGGCCGCCGACAAGCGCATCCTGTTGATTGCGCAGCGCGGCCCGGACATCGATGATCCAAAGGCCGAAGATCTTTACTCGATCGGTACGGTCGCCACGATCCTGCAATTGCTGCGCCTGCCCGACGGCACCATCAAGGTGCTGGTCGAAGGTGTGGAGCGCGCCGAGATCGCGACCTTCTCCGAGCGCGACGGGCTACCGTTTGGTCACGTGCGCACGCTGGAACCCGCCTACACCCGCGACGAGCGCGAGCTGGGCGTGCTGTCGCAATCGCTGGTATCGCAGTTCGAGCAACTGGTGAAGCTGTCGCGCAAGATTCCACCGGAATTGTTGGCGACGCTGGCCGGCATCGACAATGCATCGCGACTTGCCGACACCATCGCCGCGCACATGTCGGTTCGGCTGGAAGATCGCCAGCGCGTGCTGGAAATGCCCGATGTCGCTGATCGCATCGAAAGCCTGATCGGCATGGTCGATGGCGAGATTGACCTGTCGCAGATCGAAAAGCGCATCCGTGGCCGGGTCAAGACCCAGATGGAAAAGAGCCAGCGCGAGTATTTTCTCAACGAGCAGATGAAAGCGATCCAGAAGGAACTTGGCGAGCTCGACGAGGCACCGAACGAGATCGACGAACTGGCCAAGAAGATTGCCGCTGCCGGCATGCCGAAAGCGACCGAAGCCAAGACCCGCCACGAGTTCAACAAGCTCAAGCAGATGTCGCCGATGTCGGCGGAAGCGACCGTGGTCCGTAACTACATCGACTGGATGGTTGGCGCGCCGTGGAAGAAGCGCACCAAGATTCGCAAGGACCTGAAGCTCGCCGAAGACACACTTGATGCCGATCACTTTGGCCTGGAAAAGGTCAAGGAACGCATCCTGGAATATCTTGCCGTGCAGCAGCGCGTCAACAAGATGAAGGGGCCAATCCTTTGCCTGGTCGGGCCGCCTGGCGTTGGCAAGACATCGCTCGGACAGTCGATCGCGAAAGCGACCAATCGCAAGTTCGTGCGCATGTCGCTGGGCGGCGTGCGCGACGAAGCGGAGATTCGCGGCCATCGCCGCACCTACATCGGCTCGATGCCGGGACGCATCATCCAGAACCTGTCGAAGATCGGCAGCCGCAACCCGCTGTTCCTGCTCGACGAGATCGACAAGATGGCGATGGACTTCCGTGGCGATCCAGCATCGGCCCTGCTTGAAGTGCTCGATCCGGAACAGAACTCGACGTTTGCCGATCACTATCTCGAAGCGGATTTCGATTTGTCCGAAGTGATGTGGGTGGCGACCGCGAATACGATGAACATTCCCGCTCCACTGCTGGATCGCATGGAAGTCATCAGGATTCCTGGCTACACAGAAGACGAGAAGATCAACATCGCCGAGCGCTACCTGTCCCCGAAGCAGATCAAGGCGAACGGTTTGAAGTCGACCGAGATCGCGATTGAAGTCGATGCCTTTCGCGACATCGTGCGCTACTACACCCGCGAGGCTGGCGTGCGCAATCTTGAGCGCGAGATCTCCAAGATCTGCCGAAAGGTGGTCAAGGAAATCAGTCTCGGCGCCGCCAAGCTCACGGCCAAAGGCAAGCCGCGCAAGGTTGCGAAGTTGAAGATTGATGCGTCCAATCTCGACAAGTACCTCGGCGTGCGCAAGTTCGATTTCGGCCGCGCGGAGTTGCAGAACGAAGTCGGCTTGGTCACTGGCCTGGCCTGGACCGAAGTCGGTGGTGAGTTGCTCAGCATTGAGGCGGCCGTCGTCCCCGGTAAAGGCAAGCTGACCCATACCGGCAAGCTCGGCGACGTCATGCAGGAATCCATCGTCGCAGCGCTGTCGGTGGTGCGTGCGCGGGCCGAACGTTTCGGCATCGATACCGGCTTTCATGAAAAGCTCGACGTGCATGTGCATGTCCCGGAAGGCGCAACACCAAAAGACGGACCAAGCGCCGGCGTCGGCATGTGTACTGCGCTGGTTTCGGCGCTTACTGGCGTGCCGGTTCGCTCGGATGTCGCGATGACTGGTGAGATCACCTTGCGAGGCCGCGTGCTACCGATTGGTGGGCTCAAGGAAAAACTGCTCGCGGCACATCGCGGCGGCATCACCACGGTCATCATCCCGGAAGAAAACGCGAAGGACCTGGCCGATATCCCGGCCAACGTGACGTCGTCGATCAAGGTGATACCGGTGCGCTGGATCGACGAGGTACTTGATATCGCACTGGAACGCCCGTTGACACCAGCAACGATCGCCGCTGCTGCCGATGCCACTCGATCCACCGCTGGCGACGTACGCAAGGATGATGCACCCGGGCGCGCGCACTGAGTTTCCAGTGTCGCCTCACATCGCACATTTGAACACGATTCTGGCTCCGCGAAACCAGCACGAAAAGTCCGCAAACACAAGCGGCACCTTGTGTTGCGCGGTATCGGGGGCGCTGGTATAAAGATAACGCCCTCAAACGGCCCAGCAAAAAACAATCGTGCACACGCGACGGATGCTCAGCAGAAACAGAAGCCTGTTCGGTCATCCTCGCTCCGCACCATCAACCACACATATCGATGCGGATAGCAGTTCCGCGAGGGAGTAATGCATGAACAAGGCTGAATTCGTAGAAGCCATCGCTACCGCCGCCGGACTTTCGAAAGCCGACGCAGAACGCGCGCTCGAAGGTTTGGTGAAGGTTGTCAAGAAGACGCTCAAGTCTGGCGATTCAATCTCGCTGGTCGGCTTTGGCACGTTCTCGGTGCGCAAGCGCGCCGCGCGCACCGGTCGCAACCCGCGTTCGGGCGAGACCATCAAGATCAAGGCTTCCAAGGTTCCTGCATTCAAGGCCGGCAAAGGCCTCAAGGATGCACTGAACTAATTGCTTCACCAGTCAAGGTTCGGGTGCTTAGCTCAGCGGTAGAGCGTCTCCTTTACACGGAGAGGGTCGGGGGTTCGAAACCCTCAGCACCCACCAGACGCGGTTTCGGATCACATCGATGCGACGAGGGGTACTCTGATCAACCGCGCGCCAGTCGGTTAGAATGCTGGCCTGTCACGCTGGAGATCGCGGGTTCAAGTCGCGTCCACTCCGCCATTCGTCCGCAAGGGCGCCCTCGTGGCGCCCTTGTTTCTGACCAGCAGCGCCAGTTGGCGCTCTGGTCTCCATCCCGCACGGCGGGATCATTCCGGAATTGCCATGCTGTCGAAACTTCGTGAATCCATGACCGGGTGGGCCGGCAAGATCATCTTCGCGCTGGTCCTGTTCGCCTTCTCGTTTTTCGGCATCGAGTCTTACATGGTCTCGCAGAGCCAGGTTGGCGTTGCCAAGGTCGGTTCCGACGAAATCAGCCAGGAAAAATTCCGCCAGCGTTTCGACGAATATCGTCAGCAGATGATGCAGATGATGGGCGACCAGGCCGACGGCAGCTATTTCCAACGTCCTGAAATCAAGCGCCAGGTGCTTGACAGTCTGGTCGACGAAACCGTGTTGTCGCAAGCTACCGACGATCTCGGTCTGGTGATCCCCAACCAGGCAGTGTTCGATTCGATCGCCGCGATCCCGGCATTCCAGAAGGACGGCCAATTCGATCCTGTCCAGTACCGCGCCGTGCTCGGCGCGCAGGGCATGAGCCCGGCATCGCTGGAAAGCCGGGTCCGACAAGACCTCGCTGCGCGCACCTTGCCGCTCGCCATCGGCAACAGCGCTTTCGTCACCGATCCGGAACTCGACACGTATCTTGCCCTGCGCGACCAGTTGCGCGATTTCCGTTACGTGAAACTGACCGCTCCGGCGACGCCGGCCGAAGGCGCGCTATCCGACGCTGACCTCGAAAAATACTACGAAGAACACAAAGCGGAATTCCGACGTCCCGAACAGATGTCGATCGAGTACCTCGACCTTGAAGGCAAGCAGTTGACCGTCGACCTCAAGCCGGACGACACGACGCTGCGCGAGCGCTACGAGAAGGAGAAATCGCGCTTCGTGACGCCGGAGCAACGCCAGGCCTCGCATATCCTGATCAAGGTCGATTCGAAAGCCGGGCCAGACGCGCAGAAGACCGCGTTGGCAAAGGCGGAAACCATTCGCAAGCAGATCGATGAAGGCAAGGATTTCGCTGAACTCGCCAAGACGGGTTCGGATGACCTTGGCTCCAAGGCGCAGGGCGGCGACCTTGGTTGGCTGGACCAGGGCCTGACCGAACCCGCGTTCGACGAAGCGTTATTCAAGCTCGCCGACAAGGGTGCCATCTCGGAGCCGGTGTTGACTGCCGAGGGCTACCACATCATCAAGCTGACCGACCTGCGCGCAGGCACGACCCGCTCGTTCGACGAAGTGAAATCCGAGTTGACCAACCAGTACCTCGACAGCGAGCGTGAGCGTGTCTTCAATGATGCCGCCGCACGACTGACCGATCTCACCTACGAAGACCCCTCGTCACTGGAAACCGCAGCCAAGGATCTCAAGCTAACCGTACAGAAGACGTCAATGTTCGGTCGCAACGGCGGTGCCGACCCGATCAGCGCGAACCCGCAGGTTGCGAAAGCTGCGTTCTCCGACTCGGTGCTGGTGCAAGGCAATAACTCCGATCCCATCCAGTTGACGCCGGAGCGGACCATCGTCTTGCGCAAGCTGCAACACCAACCGGCTGCGGATACGCCGCTGGCGGAAGTACGTGACCAGGTACGCAGCGCCCTGGTAACCGAACGCATGGCGAAGACGGCCAAGGCGGATGCCGACGCGATGCTGGCTAGGTTGAACGCTGGTGAAGCGTTGAACACCGTTGCCGGAGAACTCACCGTCGAAGAAGCCAAGGGCAGCGGTCGCGAGGCGGTCAACGTCGACGCACCGATCGTGGTGAGCGCGTTCTCATTGGCGGCGCCGGCCGCAGGCAAGAGCAGCTACACCACGGTTCTTCTCGATAACCAGAGCTATGCCATCGTCGCGCTCGACGCCATCAACGCTGCCGATCCTGCGAAGATCGACGCTGCGGCGCGCAAGGCCGCACGTACTCAGTTGAGCCAGGATATTGGCGGTGCCGCCGCGCGCGATCTGGTCGCGGCATTGCGCAAGGCCGAGAAGATCACGATCAACGAAGATCGACTGCTGGAGTGATGCGGTCGAGGTCGCAACGTATCGGGTAGGGAGCCGGAATATTCCGGCCCCCTCCCACACCACCGTACGTGCGGTTCCGCATACGGCGGTTCACGAGTGACACTGAAGATGCCGACTGGTGTAGCCGCGACACCTCCGCTTTCGT
>JBATAQ010000157.1:0-6128 GCA_049661925.1 Dokdonella sp. | reverse complement strand
ACAGTGGTGCTGGCCCGCGACAATTCGCCGCTGCGCGCATTTGCCGATACCGATGGTGTCTGGCGTTATCCGGTGACGCTGGACCAGGTGTCACCGCTCTACGTCGATGCGCTGCTGACCTACGAAGATCGCTGGTTTTATCGTCACCCTGGCATCAATCCGTTCGCTTTGGCGCGGGCGATTGGGCAGGCGATCTGGCATCGGCGCATGGTCTCGGGTGGCTCGACGCTGACCATGCAGGTCGCGCGCATTCTTGCCGGCACGCCGCATTCGCTGTCCGGGAAACTCCGGCAGATGTTTCGTGCGTTGCAACTGGAATGGCATCTGTCGAAAGACCAGATCCTCACCCTTTATCTCAACCACGCGCCATTCGGTGGCGTTATCGAAGGCGTCGAAGCAGCATCGTGGGCGTACCTGGGCAAGTCGGCGCAAAGCCTGTCGCAGGCCGAAGCCGCCTTGCTTACAGTCTTGCCGCAAGCACCGAGCCGATTGCGGCCGGACCGCCATCCCGAACTCGCGCGTCGCTATCGCGACAAGGTGCTTGATCGCATGGCGGCTCTTGGCTTGTGGACGCAAGCGCAAGTCCACGACGCACGCATCGAAGGCGTCGCAGCACGGTCAATGCGGCAACCACTGCTCGCGGCTCTGCTGGCGGAGCGATTGCGTTCCGAACAACCGAATCAACGCCGCATCCAGACCACGATCGACGCCAGCTTGCAGCGCGCGATGGAAGCGCGTGTCAGCGATTACCTTGCCCGCTTTCCGGAGCGCACGTCGGCGGCCGTTTTGGTGATCGACAACAGGACGATGGCGGCGCTTGCGTATGTGGGTTCCGGCGCATTCGGCGACGATGCGCGGCTCGGACATGTCGACATGGTGCGCGCATGGCGCTCGCCCGGATCGACGCTCAAGCCGTTCCTCTACGGCCTGGCGCTGGACGATGGCGTGATTCATTCCGAGAGCCTGCTGATTGATGCGCCGCAATCGTTTGGCGACTATCGACCCGGCAATTTCGACATGGCCTACAACGGCCCGGTTGGCGCAGCGGAGGCCCTGCGCCTGTCGCTCAACGTGCCAGCCGTCGACTTGCTTGATCGCGTCGGCCCTGTTCGCTTCGCTGCGCGTCTGGCCAATGCCGGCATCACGTTCCGGTTGCCGCGCGGCGTGACGCCGAATCTTTCGGTAATCCTCGGTGGCGTGGGCGTACGCATGGAGGATTTGGTCGGCGCTTACGCAGCTTTCAATCGACAAGGCATTGCCGGCACGGTGCGCTACCGCGACGACCAGCAATCAGCGGATCGTCGCGTGTTGAGCGAAGGCGCCAGCTGGATCGTGCGCAGCATTCTCGAAGCCAATCCGCGACCGGGCTACAACGCGGCGACCTTCGATCCCGGCTCGCGCCCGCCAGTCGCCTGGAAGACCGGCACCAGCTATGGCTTTCGCGATGCCTGGGCGATGGGCACCACGCGGCGTTACACGGTCGGCATCTGGATTGGCCGACCCGACGGCACGCCCCTGCCCGGCCAATACGGCGCCATCACCGCGCTGCCGCTGTTGTTCCAGGTGATCGACAGCCTGCCGCGTGCAGGCGCGGGTAGCGCGCCCGATGCAGCGCCCGCGACGGTCGCGAAAATTGATATCTGTTGGCCGCTAGGATTGCCGCCCGACCCGGCCGAACCGCAACTCTGCCAACGCAAACAGGAAGCGTGGACGCTGGACGGCGTGGTGCCGCCAACCCTGCCCGAACGCGACAGCAGCAACTGGAGCACCGGCTTGCTGCGTTTGCGAGTCGATACCGACAGCGGCGAACGCCTCAGCGCAGGTTGCACGCATGCGCATGTGGCGGAACGCGAAATCGCGCGATGGCCAAGTCTTGCTTATCCATGGCTGGACGCTGCCACGCGTCGCGCGTCACGCGTGCCCTCTCTGGCGAACGATTGCCCCGCCGATGGCCTTGACCAAATCCAGACCCTGCACATCGACGGCATCGCCGACCACGCCAGCATCGCCAAACCACCCAACAGCGACAAACCTCTGCAACTGCGCCTTCGCGCACTCGGCGCACAAGGCACCGTGTCATGGCTGCTTAACGCACGGCTCACCGCGACCAGCAACGGCTCGCAACCGGTTGAGCTCACTTTCCCCGATCCCGGGACGCAAACCATCACCGCCCTGACCGACCGCGGCGTCTACCAGCAGATCGAGATTCGCGTGTTGCGCTGAACGTGGATTGCGTTACGCGATTGCTTCGTTCAATTGGCGCACGATTGGCTGCAAGGTTTCCGGCAGTTCCGAAACGAACGCGGCATCGATCCGATAGTGCGGCATGTTTGAACGGATCATTTGCCAAAGCGCTTCGGCCTGACGGCGATCCTTGGGTTTTTTCAGCGCATCGCGACCGGGCTTGTCGGAAAGCCATCGCTTGTGCAGGGCAAACCAGCGCGGATCGGGAACGACCAGTCCGCAGGGCCTGGCATCCAGTCCGCAGACAATCCGACGCAATGGTTTGCCTCGGTACAACCAATCCTGTTCCGGCGACGCAAGTGGACGTATCGGCTCGGATTTCACGGTATCGGCGCGGTCGATGCCGACCAGCAAATCCACTTCCCGTGCGTCGCGATTGCGTGCCTGGAAACTGCGTTCGGAGTTCACGACGAAGGTATCGTCAAGAGCTTTTAGTGCTTGCCAAACCACGGGGCCATCGGGTTGCTCGCTGGCTATCCAGGTGAGATCGATGTCGCGCGTCGCATGTGCCGGGCTGTCGAGAGAGCACGCGGCTTCCAGCGCATACGCCGCCATGGCTGTTGTGCCGACCGCAAGGACCACAACACCAAGCAATTCACGCAGGTCCAATTCCCGCAGTAGCCGAGCTGCGTACGAATCGATCATCGGCAGGCGCAGCGCTCGATAGACCGCTGCGGCTTCGTCAAGTGTTGGAATGATTCGCGCTAAACGATCACGCAGCTCGCTTCTCGAAGACTGGTAGTCGTCGTGAACACGCTCGGTATCGCCACTGCGTGGGCCGAGCGATGTGCCGTTGCCATTGCGGTCACGGATGCGATAAAGGTAGTGCCGACCGGCAACGGTTTTCCACTGCATTCGATCACTGAAGTCCGGTTCCTGGCGCGCCAAAGACAGCCAGGATTCATAAGCGTCGGCCAGGTTGATCGCGGCGCGGAGCTGTTCGTCGGTGAGGGCAACAGGCACGATTTATCCCGCAAATATCCGAAACACGATAATGCGGGATAACTACTTATAAATCAATAGTCTTTCTGGATATGAGCCGCGACCAGACAGGCAACGGATCGATCCGTCGACTCTCTCTCATGATCCGCGCCTCCAGCTCGTCGCAGTATCGTTACTGTTTTGCACAGTACCAACGGCGCATGCGTCTGCTTGTCGATGCGACCAGGATGTTGGCATGGACGAAGCACCACAATCCTCTGGTTATTCCGCCGCTGCTGTCGGCGCGGTGGCCGACGCGGTCGTCGCCTGTGTGCGTGGTCGACAGAACGCGTGGCGGGTTGGCATTTCCGGTCTGCAAGGCAGCGGGAAAAGCACGTTGGCGCGGCAAATCCAGTCGATGCTGGAGCAGCGCGGCGTTATCACAGCGCGCTTCTCGCTCGATGATTTCTACCTCACCCATGCGGAACGCCTGCGGCTTGCGCGCGAGGTGCATCCGTTGCTGGCGACGCGCGGCGTGCCGGGTACTCATGACTTCGAATGGCTGGCCGATACGCTGGACCAACTCTCCAGTGCGAGCGCGCAGTGGCCGGTGATGATTCCGCGTTTCGACAAAAACAACGATGATCGTGCCGAGCCGAATCGATGGCAGACGGTTACCGTCCCGCCGCAGGTGATCCTGTTTGATGGTTGGTGTGTGGGCGTAACCGCGCAGACGGATGCGGCGCTGGTCGAACCGATTAATGCACTGGAACGCGGCGAGGATGGTGACGGTGTCTGGCGAAGCTGGGTGAACGCAGTACTGCGCGAGCACTACGAACCGATTTGGCGCTCACTCGATACGCTCATCGTGTTGCAGGCACCATCGTTTGAAGTGGTTGAACGATGGCGCGGTGAAGCCGAGCGCGCGCGACGCGACAAAGGCGACGCCCGGACGATGTCGGATGACGAACTTGTGCGTTTCATTGCCCACTACGAACGCATCAGCCGCTGGTCACTGGCGTTAGTCCCCACTCATGCGGACTGCTTGCTGCGCCTGGATTCAGGGCGCAACGTGCTTGCCGTCGAAACGTCGAAAACTCCCTCGGAGAGTCCGCAATGACATTGAACCGCAGTTTGAAAAACATTGGCGCCTGCTTGCTGATCGCGATGCTTGCCGCAACCACAACAGGTTGCGCCACGACCGCGCCGCGCATCGACAGCACCATCGCCGTCGCCCAAGTCACGAACGCCGAGCGCGCCTTCGCACGCAGCATGGCCGAACGCAATTTCGCCGCGTTCGCAGCGCATGTCGACGACGAAGCGCTGTTCTTTTCCGGCAACAATGTGCTGCGCGGCAAGGCTGCCGTGTTGGCTGGATGGAAAGCCTCTTTCGATGGACCGGCGCCGCCATTCGCGTGGCAACCGGAACAAGTCGAAGTGCTCGCATCGGGCGATCTGGCGCTAAGCACTGGACCGGTGCTGGATGCGACCGGCAAGCGCGTTGCGAGCTTCCAGTCGATCTGGCGTCGGCAGCCATCCGGTAATTGGAAAGTCATCTTCGACCGCGGTTGCCCCTGTTCAAAGTGACTGCGCCGGCGCGTGGCACACTGGCCCAATGCATGAATTGATCGACAGCCACAGCCATCTTGACGTTAGCGAGTTCGACGATGATCGCATTCTGGTGATCGAACGCGCCCGCGCCGCCGGCGTGACGCGACAGATTCTTCCGGCCATTTCCCGGCCGGGTTTCGCCAAGTTGAAAGCTCTCTGCGAGAGCGTTGATGGACTCCATCCCGCCTACGGCATGCATCCGGCGTTTCTTGATGATCACCGTGAAGATGATCTCGAACATCTGGCGGATTGGTTGCAAGCCAACGATGCAGTCGCTGTTGGCGAATGCGGACTCGACTACTACGTCGGAGGCCTTGACCTTGATCGACAACGCACAATCTTCAACGCGCAGCTGGAACTCGCAAAGGACCTCGACCTGCCAGTGATCGTGCACGCCTTGCGCGCCGTCGAGGATGTGATCCTCGCGCTGCGTCGTGTGGGTGGGTTGCGTGGTGTTGTGCACAGCTACGGCGGCAGCGCCGAACAAGCGCAGCGACTTTGGGAAATGGACTTTCACATCGGCATCGGTGGGCCAGTCACGTACGAGCGCGCACGACGCCTGCGCGAGATTGTCGCGACGATGCCGATCGAATTCCTGTTGCTCGAAACCGACGCGCCGGACCAGCCCTTGTCGACCCATCGCGGCGCGCGCAATGAGCCGGCGTATCTTGTCGAAGTGCTCGACGTGGTTGCCAGCCTGCGAAATGCCGATCCTGCCGAGGTTGCCATTGCGACCACGCGCAATGCGGTGGAGTTGTTTCGCTTGCCTGCCCTGCCGCAAGTACGTCGCTGAAGGACAAAAAGATGACCAAGCAAGAGGAATCTTCATTGCACGCGGATGACCTGCAACCGCTCGCGGCCCTGATTGGCTGGAGCGACTTCACAAAGGTCGAATTGCGCGTCGGCCGCATCGTCAGCGCCGAGGTGTTCGCTCAAGCACGCAAGCCGGCCTACGTGTTGCATGTCGATTTCGGCGACGCAATCGGCGTACGCAAGTCGAGTGCGCAGATTACCGGCATGTACCAACCCGAAGACCTGATCGGAAAACTCGTCGTTGCTGTCGTGAATTTTCCCGCCAAACAGATCGGCCCTCTGCGTTCGGAGTGCCTCGTCACCGGGTTTCACAACGAGAATGGCGACGTGGCGCTGTGCGTACCCGATCGCGATGTACCGCTGGGGACGAAGCTGCTCTGATGCCACTGGCTTGTCGGCTGTCGCCAGATTTGTCGGGCGTTTCGCTGGGCTGCCGCGTTTGCGCTGGTGTTTGGCTGGCGCCAATCTGGTCAAGCGTTTCGTGCGCCTGCCGGCGCGCGAGCCACCCCCGGATCAAGTCCGAGGGCAGGCTCTTTCTG
>JBATAQ010000156.1:0-2762 GCA_049661925.1 Dokdonella sp. | reverse complement strand
GCGCACGATCCGACGGCAGGCACGGTAGCGGGTGAACCCGGAGTAGAAGGTGGTGCCTCCACCTATCGCATTCCAATCGCGGTGCCACCGGGCCGGGCAGGACTGCAACCGGATGTCGCCTTGGTCTCTAACAGCCGAGGCGGCAATGGCATTGCCGGTATGGGCTGGTCACTCTCAACGTCAAGCGCCATCCAACGCTGTCCGCAAACGCTGGAACAGGATGGTCGCGCCCGTGGCGTGGCGTACGACGCAGATGATCGGCTGTGTCTGGATGGGCGACGATTGATCCGCGTCGGTGGTAGCGGTTACGGTCAGAGTGGCGCGGAATATCGAACAGAGATCGATACGTTTGCTCGCATTACCCAGATTGGTGGCAGCCTTACCGGATCGGGCACCTGTTTCAAGGTCGAACAAAAGTCGGGTCGTGTGCTGCATTTGGGCGCGGTCAGTTCAGGATCAACCTGTTTTGCTTCGGTGCGCAACGCGCGTGTGCAACCTGCTGGCGCGGCAGCGACCCTGACGTGGCTGGTCGAAAAGGAGGAAGATCGCGTTGGCAACAACGTATTCTTCAGCTATAGCAACTTTGGCAATGGCGAAGTCCTGCCTTGGCGCATGGAGTACACGGGATTCGGCACAGGCATCGGCGATCACAGAGTGGAAATGGTCTACGGTCCGCGCTCTGCCACTGCTTCCGCGTTCACTTACGATGCCGATATCGCGTCCAGTTATCTGGCGGGCGGCGCAACCATGCAAACCCAGCGTTTGCTACGCATCGATACGTACGAAAGCCCTTCCAGCAAGGTCGCCTCGTGGAAGTTCGATTATCAGGCAACCAGTCGCCAAACCGGTCGCAGTTTGCTACGCAGTGTCAACCAGTGCGCTCTCAACAACGGCTCGGAAACCTGCCTCGCAATACCGACGCGCTTCGATTGGGAAGATAGCTTCCCCCAATTTGCTTTCAAGCAACTTACCTTGCCGGGTCTGCCGCAGTCCGTATGGAACCTTTCCGACGCGACAATCGGCCAAGAAGTGCTTGAAGATATGCAGGAAGAGCAGATTCTGGCCCTGCGCGAGAGTGGTGTGCCGGAACCTGCCGACGGCTTCACCCCTGCCGACCTACCGGTGCCAGATCTCGTTGGTACGCCGTTGGGTGCGGTCCTAGCTTTCAGCACGGTTGCCGACTTTGACGGTGACGGCGCGCGCGAGTCGCTTGCGCAGGTCCAGACCGCGAATGGCCCCAAGACATACGTGCTTCAGTTGATGCCTGACCGGACCATCCGGTCGGTGATCGACGTGACCGGTCAACTGTCGGTTTCCCCGGGTAGCAACAACTTCGCAGTTGCCGACATCGATGGCGATGGGCGTGCTGAGGTGCTGTCTTATACCAATCCCCTCTCGTTCGTCGCCTGGAATGCAGCGCCCGGCGCGCCGCCGTCCAGTCCGGTGTTCCGGACGGTGGCCACGTCTATTCCGGCAGGCATCCCGTCGTCGACGTTCGCCGCTCGCGTGGCCGATTTCAACGGCGATGGCAAGCCCGATCTGCTGACCGTCAAAGCCGGTGCCTGCCCTGGATCGGCAAATGGTGTATTCATCCACCTCAACAACCTGCCCGACGGTGTAGTGGGACCGTCGGCGACATTTACGCAAGCCACCACCCCTATCGTATGTCTCGCGCCAGTCGCGGCAGGCTTTACAGGTGAATCCATCGAACGCATCGCCGATTTCGATGGCGATGGCTTGCCTGATTTGTTCGTTGCCAACAATCCCAACGGTCTCGCATCGTTTTCCAGAATCGTTCGGATGACAACGGTTGGATCAAGCCTTGGAACGCCGATCTCTATGAGTGCGAGCAGCCTGGGCCTGACCGCTGACGAGCAATCACGATCAGCCAATCGGGTGGCACGCTGGATGGACATCAATGGCGATGGACTGGACGACTTCGTGTTCGGTCAAACCCAGGCAAGCTCGGGCAGCACGATCCCGACTGGCGTGTGGTTGGTCCGCTTCAACAAGGGCGGCAGCTTGTCGGCCGTGATCAACACGCAAAACGGTGCCGGTCTGCAAACCGTGTCAGCCGGTAACGCCAGCCTGCGCTATGCCAACCGGTTGCCACAGATGGATCTTGACAGTGATGGACGTTCCGACCTTCTGATACCTCGCAGCTTCGCAGCGCGGATGTGTTCGTTCGTTCCGACGCCGGTGGTGTTAAACGGCGAGGGCTGCGGACAGGCAAGCAGTACGACAACTCAATGCGGAACCTACATGTGTCCGGAAGACCCGGTAGCTGGAAACAATTTCCCGGGCGTGGGCCAACGTCGCGAATACGGGGACAAGGTTGTCATGCCGATGTATAGCCAAGGCTGGGGAAATTTCGATAGCAGTACGTATAACCTGGACACCTTGCGCTTTGTTCAGACTGGGCCGGCCAGCGTCGTAGTCCAGCGCGTACCTACCGCGTTGTCCGCTTCGTTGGATCGCCAGGCACCGGAGGATAGCTATGGCGACGGCGCGCCCGATTTGGTCACCACCGCGGGCTGCCGATTCGAAAAGACCGGCTTTGAAAATACACCGGGACATCCGTTCCAATTCGAGACGCCGTGCCTGGCGATTGCGGACGGCACCTTGGGGCCGGTTTCGCTTCCCAACGGACAAAGCGTCCTGGCGCTGCAAAATCAGTACAGGACGTTCATCAACGAAGGCAGTGGCTTGGCTGACCTGCTTCAGATTTCTTACAACGGCTTGGGTGATGCAACGACATGGCG
>JBATAQ010000155.1:0-2424 GCA_049661925.1 Dokdonella sp. | reverse complement strand
TTTCTCCTCGCAGAGAAACGTGGGCCAAAGATGCGCCCGTGGCGGGTCGCTACTGCAATGAAGCGGTACGGCTGTGACGCCTGCGCGGAACAGATCAGAGCATCCTAAATCCCCGACGACCCTCACTCGATCGGCAAATCCAGCATGAGTTCGCGGACGTAGCGCACGGGCGGTGAGCCGTAGGATAGAACCGCATCGTTGTAGCGCTTGGTTGAATAGTCCTTGCCCCAGCGCTTTTGCACTTCGCGGTTTAGGTCGAGGTGTTCCTGCACGCCGACGAAGTAACTCGGTAGTTGCGCGGAAGTCAGTTGCGCACGGATCCATTTCAGCGCGGCTTCGCGCTCTTCCTGGAAAGTCTGCTCGGTCATCAGCTTCATCGCGGCGTCCCGGGTCATGCCATCGACCTGGATGCCCTGATCGATGATCGCGTTGGCGAGCGAGCGCAGATACCACTTGAGTTGGACCAGGTGATAAAGCGGATCGCCGTCCATAAAGCCCTGATCGACCATCATCTTCTCGGCATAGACCGCCCAGCCTTCGATAAACGAACCCGAGCCGAGCACCGCTCGCAGAGTCGATGGATACTTGTTGGAATGCCAGAGTTGCACATAGTGACCGGGCATTGCCTCGTGCACGCTGAGCTCGGCTATCGAGCGTGTGTTGTATTCGCGCAGAAATGAATCGACTTGTAAGTCGGTCCATTCGTCGGGAATCGGCGAGACGGCATAGAAGGTCTTTTGACCCTTGTCGAGCGGGCCCGGTGAATCGCAATAAGCGATGGATACGCCGCGTGCGAATTCCGGCATCAGAATCACTTCGACCGGGCTGTCGGGGAGGGTGATCAGATCCTTGCTGCGGACGAAATCGGTCGCGAGCGTGAGCTCGTGCTTGGCGGTTTCGACCACGTCGGCGCGCTCTGGATGATCGGCGCTGGCGACTGCGAGTGCGGCGACGATGGCAGCCTGCTGCTGTGCGGGTTTCGGCTTGTCGGGCAGCGGCGGTGCGTCGGCTTTGCCGGCGAGCGCTTTTCTTGAAATGTCATACATTTCCGAACGCACGCGGATCAGCTCGGCTTCCGCGCGCGTGCGGATGTCCTCGCGCGACAGCGGCGAGTTCAACGCGAATGCGAGTTTCTGGTCGTAGAGCTTCTTGCCGATACGGAAATCGCCCTTCGCCTTCGGCACCAGCGTCTTGTCGAGCCAACGTCGATTTTCGGCGACGGCCTTGCGCAGCGTGGCGGCAGCCGCTTCGAGCTGCATGCGATCGGCGTCAGGCAGTTGTTTCGCTTGCGGCAGGATCATGCCATCGATGATGCTGAGCACGCCCTTGTTCTGCTTGGCGACGGTTTCAGCGTGAATCTTTGGCACGCGTTCCGGGTTGAGATTTGCGCGCATCTGGGCAAACAGCGCCGGCAACTTGTTCATGCGTGCGGTCGCTGCGCGCAGGCGATCGGGTAGGGGCGCGTACTCACGCGCCATCAACGTGTACAGCGCGCCTCCAGCCATCTGGCTGTACACCTGCGGGTCCCACGCCCACGATTGCAAGGTCTCGGCAGTCCAGATGTCGTACTTCAATTGATTGCGCAGGATGCCTGCATCGACCTGATTGGCGCGCGAGAGTTTGCTCACATCGATAATGTCGAGCTTGGCCAGCATGTCGCGGGAAAACTTCAGGTTACGCGCGCGACCCTCGGCGCTGAGATCGTCGAGTTCGCTGTCGAAACGGTGATCGCCAATCTGCGTCGCACTGACGGGACTAAGACGCATTGCCCCATCCAGCCATTGCGCAGACACATCGGTAAATTGCTTGTCGGCGGCGCTTGCCGCGACGCCAGTGGATGTCTGCGTGGCCGCTGTGGCCGGTTCTGCGGCGAGGGCCGTGAGCGGCAGACCAGAGCAAATTACAGAGGCGATACCAAGGAAGTACAAAAGCGCGCGAGACATGGCGGGTTCTCCGTAAGGAAGAACTCCAGGATACGCCTCGTGGGCTGGTTGCTCGCTGTGGATTCCGAAGCGTGATCGCTGCATAGCCGTGTCAAGTCGGCGCGTTGCGCCGTGCGATCCAACCGCGACCATGGTTGTCCCGATTGTTTCTTTTCATCATGGCGAAGATTTCATCATCGCTTTGAATGGCTGTCGCCAGACTGGTCAAGCGTTTCGCCGGGCTGCCGCCCGCAGCCCCATCCCCGGATCAAGTCCGAGGACAGGCTCTTTCTCCTCGCAGAGAAACGTGGGCCAACGGATGCGCCCGTGGCGGGTCGGTCGTGCGAAGAAGCCGCACGACTGCGCGGTTGGCTACGGGGTTCGCTGACAGCACATCCCTGTGCTGACAGCGAACTGGCCCGAATCATCCGCCGGTGCAGTGACCTCTGTACCTGTTCCCAGCGTCTCGATCTGGTCGATGTGTCTACTGCTGTTCTCGCTG
>JBATAQ010000154.1:0-1685 GCA_049661925.1 Dokdonella sp. | reverse complement strand
GATCGTTGTAGGCACGCGTGTGAATGCCGATGTCGCTGACGAAGAAGAAGGCCGTTTCGTGCTGGTCGTCGAAACTGCCGGCACGCTTCATCACGGCGAAATACAGACCGGGCTTTTCCAGTTCCGTGATGTTCTGGATAGGCAGGTAGCTCAGCGTGCGCTCGTTTTCCTTGCCATCAAGCACGAAGCGATTGGCGTAAACCGACTCAGAAATCTTTGCAACCGGCTTGCCTTCACGGCCATACCAGCCGTAGGTCGGATCAAGCTCCCAATTCGAGCGCTGCGCGTTGCGCTGGTAAGCCGCGAAAAAGTTCGTTACTTCATTGTCGGCGACGCGCAGGAATTCGACATCCACCTCTTTCACGTTCACCGCCACCACCGGCAAGCCACGTGTCTCGCGCGCCGGCAGCACGTTGCCTTGCGATGCAAAGCCGACTGCCGGTTCCATCGGCCCGGTGTAGACCGATTTCTCGATATCGGCCGGCAAGGTCTTGCCATCGGCCGCAGCCAGCGCCTTGCTGATGCGCAGGTTGTAGTGCGTGTTCGCATCCACGTATGGGAAGCGCAGGTTCATCCCATCGTCGTCGAGCGCCCAGCTGCCGCTGACCGGCTCGCCTTTCGGCCCGGTTACCGAAAACAGGCTGTCGAAGGTTTGCGATCCGGCGATGCGTTCGCTGAATTCCAGGATCAGCGCGAGTTGACCTTCATAGAGTTCCGAGCGGCTCTCGACCAGCGCGAACCCTTCCGGCTTGGCAGCTTTTTCCGACTCGACCACCACCGGCATTTTCTGCACTTCCGGCACGCCGGATGGCTGTCGATTGCAGGCCGACAGGCCGAGGATGGCGATGGCCAGCAAGCCACCAGCGAGAGCGCTTGCGAGCGCGCGGGATCGCGCAAAAGTCGCGCCGCGAAATGACCCAGAAGACGAAAACGTACCCATCGCACACCCCTCCAGAATGACCACGCCAGTATAGCGGCGGCGATCTGGCAATCCGGCGGCGAGTTGGGGTTATTGGCGTGACGAGTACCTGTAAATCTCGTCACTACTCGCGAAGGCGGATCACCCCTCACGTCGTCATCGTCGCGTCTTTCAACAGCCGTTTGGCTGTTGAAAGACGCAGGAATGACGACGGTTCAGGGGGGCACGTCGTCCGAGGCGCAATGATTCGCGCCGCGTCAGGCCTCAAAGATGACGCTGCAACAGGTCACGCCGCCTTCGGCTTTTTCCGTTTCCGACATGTCGACAAGGCGCACGTCAACGCCCGCGTCACGCAACAACTGGGCCGTCCGCGGGAACGATGCGGAATAGAGCACGCGCTCACCGACCCAAACGGCGTTCGCAGCGAACGGTTCGTCCTGATCTACGGTGATTACCCGATAGCCTGGAAAACGACTGGCATCAACCCAGGCCGGGTTGACGAGCAAAAGATCGTGCGCAACCCGTGAAACAGCAGACTTCAAATGCAGGCAGCCTTCCATCGGCACCGCTACCACGCTATATCCAAACGGTTCGACTAGCCGACGAAGCTGTTCGATCCCATCCGCATTGCTGCGCGCGGACGCGCCAACGTAGAGCACGCGATCCAGACGCAACACATCACCGCCATCCAGCGTTGCGGGCGCTTCGATAGCCAGACGTTCGCGAAATGGTGCCAACGCCGCCGACATCGATTCGATTTCGCCTA
>JBATAQ010000153.1:0-9258 GCA_049661925.1 Dokdonella sp. | reverse complement strand
CGGAAGGAAGTGGCGGAATCGCCGCGAGAACTCGTTCGCGAGCATGCGCGAGGTCGATCTCATCGAGACTGGCCTTGCCAGCCGTCAATTCGCGAAGTAGCGCTTCGCCCATGCGCGTGCGCTCGAGCGCGACGGAGTAGGGCATGCGACTGAAGGTGACCATGGCGTAGTGGGTCATCCAGTGCGTGGGTACGGCCTCGCTGAGAGCGCGGTCCAGTTCGCGCATCAGCAGGAAGTCGGCGTCGTCGACGCGGTCGCGCATTTCAATGTAATTGTCGAGCGCCATCTCGGCGATGGCGTCGGCGTTGGGTTTGCGACGGCGTGAAAATTCGTCGAACACGCCCGCGATGTCATCGGGGGATGATGCGAGCAAGTCGGCCAGTTCGACGGCGTCTTCGAAGCCCGAATTCATGCCTTGGCCGTGAAACGGGACGATGGCGTGTGACGCATCGCCGACCAACAGGGCGCGACCATCAATGTTCCAGCGATCCAGATACAGCGTGCCCAGCATGCCGACGGGATTGCTATCAAAGTCATCGGCGAGATCGGGAATCAAGGGCACAGCATCCCCGAAATCGCGCTGGAAAAATGCCATCGCATCGGCTGCGCTATTGAGCGTGGCAAACGAAGGATCGCCTTCGTTCGGCAGGAACAGGGTGACCGTGAAACTGCCTTCGGAATTGGGCAGGGCAATGCACATGTAATTGCCGCGTGGCCAGATGTGCAGGGCGTTCGGCTCCATCGCATAGCGCTCGCCACGCGCAGCGGCAGCTTGCAGGCTTGGCGGCAGCGTTGCCGATGGAAAATCCGACAATGCGGGGATTTCCAATTCCTTGTAGCCGTGATCGAGCGGGTCGAAGCGTTCACCCAAGTCAATGACTTCTGACATCGCTCGGCGCAATGCGGAACCGGCACCGTCGCTGCCAATCAGGCAAGTCGCTTCCACCTCACGCGACTCGTTGTTCCGCTCGTTGGTCACGTGCAGACGCATCTGGTCCCAATCGACGCGATCCAGTCGTTGGTCGAAATGAATGGTCGCACCGGCTTTTTCGGCAGCATTGATCACGGCGATGTTCAAGGTGCCACGGCTGACCGACCAGATCACTTCGCTGTCGTCGCGTCCGTAGCGCTGCAAGGGCAAGCAGTTGCCATCGATGTCGTGAATCAGGCGACCGCGCATCATCACGGTGATGGGATCGATCACCGATTGCAGGCCCGCCACTCGCAAGGCATGCCGACCGCGTTCCGCCAGCGCGAGATTGATCGAGCGGCCACCTTGGAAGCCAGCACGACGTGGATCGGAGCGGCGTTCGAAAACCTGCACCTTGAAGCCGCGTTGGGCGAGCAGGGTGGCAAGCAAGCCGCCAACAAGGCCTGCGCCGATGAGGGTGATCTCGCGATCATTGGTTGTCATGGATGATGTCGCAATGGGGAAATGCGATGATCTATTCCACACCGTGGCAGCGATGTCCAGCGCTACCGTGGCAGCGCGCCGCAGGGCACCATGCTCACAGCGGGTAAACTGCGCGGCCCGCTCCATTCAAGTCGGTGCCATGCAAGCCAGCAACGTCAACCCTGCTGAAGTCGCGCGTTTTGAGGCGCTGGCCAATCGTTGGTGGGATCCGGATGGTGAATCACGTCCATTGCACGATCTCAATCCACTGCGTGCTGCGTTTGTCGCCGAGCGTGTTGTGCTGAAGGGTGCGAGAGTGCTTGACGTCGGTTGTGGTGGAGGGCTGCTCAGCGAGGCGTTGGCAAGAGCGGGTGCTTCGGTGACCGCGATTGATCTCGCGCCAGCCTTGCTCGACGTTGCGCGCTTGCACTTGCACGAAAGCGGTGTCAGCGTCGACTACCGCCAGATCACGGTTGAAGACCTGGCGACGACTGAATCGCAATCGTTCGACGTCATCACTTGCATGGAAATGCTTGAGCACGTGCCTGATCCCGAGAGCGTGATTGCTGCCTGTGCGAGTCTGCTGAAACCCGGCGGCAAGCTGTTCTTGTCGACGTTGAATCGCACGCCAATCGCGTTCGGCGCAGCCATTGTTGGTGCGGAATACGTGATGCGCTTGCTGCCACGCGGAACCCATCACTACGCACAATTCATCAAGCCATCCGAGCTTGCGGCGGCACTGCGCCGGCAGGGACTGGAGCTGACTGATCTGTCCGGCATTGCCTGGAATCCATTGACGCACAACGCGCGCTTGATCGACCGCGTCGACGTCAACTACATCGCCTGCGCCGTCAAGCCGGCTGTCTGATCCGTTCTTCCTATCGCGGCTGCGCTGCGGTCCTTCATTGTGAGTCCCGATGCCGTTACGTCCCGTTCCACCCGCCGCTGTCCTGTTCGATCTTGACGGAACCCTGGTCGACTCCGCACCCGACTTGATCCTTGCCGCCGAGCGGCTCTGTATTGAAATCGACGAGCCGCCACCGAATGGCGAGCGTGTCCGACGGGTAGTGTCGGCGGGTGGCAAAGCGATACTTCGCCAAGCTCTGCCAAACGCTGATGATGCGCGCATCGACGCGCTGATTGATCGCTATCTGGACATCTACGCGCAGGACATCGTCGTCGAGACGCGGCCTTACGATGGTATTGAGGCGTTGCTCGTGTCACTGGAGTCGCGACGAATTCCCTGGGGCGTGGTCACGAACAAGGCCGGTTGGATGGCCGAACCCATCCTGCGCAAGCTCGGTCTTCTTGATCGTTGTGCCGCGTGGGTCGCCGGCGACACGCTAGCCACACGCAAGCCTGATCCGGAACCGGTTCTGCACGCCTGCGCCATCATCGGCATTGATCCGGCGCTGACGATGATGGTCGGCGACGACCGCCGTGATGTTGATTCCGGCAACGCCGCCGGCGCGTGGACAGTTGCCGCGGCCTGGGGCTATCTGGATGGGGGCGATCCGGAAAACTGGGGCGCCGCTGAGATCTTCAGCACCCCATCGCAGCTTCACACGTCGCTGGAATAACGCGGCGTGGAGCTGGACGAAACCAGGCGGGCGCTGGACAGCTTCATTGCGAAATGGATCGCAGCGGAACCCGAGCTCGGTATCGCGCTCAACTTCCTGCCACCATCACAACGCGCGAGCGAAGCCGCGTTCACCTGCCTGTCGCGCGAATTGGCGCACGCCTGTTTCGCGATACGCGAAGGCGATGTTGCGGTGGCGAAACTGGGCTGGTGGAATGAAGAGCTGTTGCGTTCACAACAGGGCGAACCGCGCCATCCGTTGACGCAAACGTTGGCCTCTCATCCTGACCTGACCAGAATTCCGGCAAAACTCTGGCAATCCGTGATCGCCGCCGCCCTGCAACAACGCGAACGCGATCCTCCTGCGGATTTCGATGGGCAGATCGCCGGCTTCGAGCAATTGTTCAGGCCGCTCGCCGATATCGAAGCGATGCTGTTTGGCAGTCGCGATGCAGTGGCGACTGCGCGAGTTGGCGCGCTGGCGCACACGCTGCGTGAAGTCGCCGGCGTTGCACGAGTGCTTGAGAACGGCCACGTCGCCTTGCCACTTGATTCATTGGCTCGGCATCGTCTGCGCCGCGATCAGCTTGCTGTCGACAGCCCTGAACGTCGTCGCGCAGCGGCGGAACAGTTACATGCCATCGTTACGGCTTTCGACGAACTTGCACAGAGCGACCCGCGACTTGCACTCATCAATCAAGCCAGCCTGCTCGCCGACCGGATGCGTGCGCGGAAGGCGAGTCGTGCAGGCGATCCTGTAGCGGAACTGGCGCGTCAATTGCCCAAGCTGTCGATGACCAGCACTTGGAAAATCTGGCGCGCAGCGCGTGCCGCAAGGTTCTAAACCTAATCGCGTTCGAACTCGTTCAACAGATCCAGTTCCTCGCGTGCGCTACGCAGGCTGCTACCGGTCATGCTGTTGTCGAGGAAGCGTGCCAGGCGTGGCCGTTGCGGGCTGTGTGCCCAGCGATGGAATAGCCAGGTCGCGAACAGCCCAAGCACGCCAACAGCGACGCTGATCGCGACCATGGAAGGGGCGCGCTCGTACAAATTGATACCGAACCGCCAGTTGAAAAAGGTGATCACGAACGGAATCCACAACAGCCACCAAGCCAGTCCGATCGCCATCCCGCCGCGAATGTAGAACGTGCGCAGGCGAGCGAGTCGTTTCTGGATTTCCACCACGGGCGTGGAATTGTTGATCGCCGAGATCATGCCCAGCGTGATGCCGGCGAAGATGATCATCGCCACGCCATAGACATGCACGATAAGTCCTGACAACAGCAACGACAGCACGTCTCGATGGCTGCTCCACACGCTCACGCCCAGCGCTAGCATGACCACGCCACTGACAAGCTGTAGCAGCTGTCCCCAGTACAGTGGACGCAGTCGTGACTTCGCGTTGGTCACGCGCTGCTCGGTGTACTGCAGCAGGTTGATGCGGTTTTGCTGGTCGAGGCGGCGGTCCAGCGTTTGCCATGCGGCCTTGAGTTCGTCGATGTCCATGGTCGTTTCCATCGTGGTTCCGAATGAGGAGTGGTTTCAGTTGGGAATGTGATTGCGAATGCGTTGCTTGAGTCGCGAAATCTTGGTGGCGACATTGCTTTCACTGATGCCGAGGATGTCGGCGATCTCGGCCTGACGACGGTCTTCGAGGTAGAGCAGCAGCAAGGCGCGATCCAGCGGAGCGAGTTCGGCGATGAAGCCGTGGAGCATCCGCAACTGCTGTTCGGCGACCGGATCGACGGCGTTGTCATCGGCGATGTCGTGCAGATCTTCATCCAGCGCAACGAAGCGTTCGACACGTTGGCGCTGGCTGCGCAGCGACGAGATCGCGACGTTCAGCGCGATCCGGTACATCCATGTCGAAAACGAGCGCCGTGGGTCGTAGCCTGGGAACGCTCGCCACAACTGGGCAGCAATTTCCTGGACGAGGTCAGCGCGATCATCGGCGTCGCGGCAGTACGTGTTCGCAACCTTGAAGACGATCTTGCGATGCTCGTCCAGCAAGGCGGCAAATCGCTGCTGGATCGACTCGCTGCTCATTTCAATGCTGCATTCCATGGTGGACCCGATTCGAGTTACACCAACATGATTCGCAGCGAGGCGGGAAATATCACACCGTGATGATGGGTGCTATCAAATCGACCGTGCGAGTTGCTCGGCAAGGCCGGTGTAGGTGGCCGGCGTCAACGCGAGTAGGCGCTGTTTGTCAGCATCGGGAAGGTCGAGTGATTTGATGAATTCGCGCATTGACGACGCCGTAATGCCATGGCCGCGTGTCAGCATCTTTAATTGCTCGTAGGGGTTCGGCAGGCCGTGCCGGCGCATGACGGTTTGCACGGCTTCGGCCAGTACTTCCCAAGCCGCATCCAGATCGGCGGCAAGGCGTTCGGGATTGACGGTGAGCTTGCCCAGCCCTTTCGCGAGTGAATCCAGTGCCACCTGCGTATGGCCGAATGCGGTGCCGAGCGCACGCAATACGGTCGAGTCGGTAAGGTCACGCTGCCAGCGGCTGATTGGCAGCTTGGCGCTGAAGTGTTCGAACAGTGCGTTGGCGAGGCCGAAATTTCCTTCGGCATTTTCGAAGTCGATCGGGTTGACCTTGTGCGGCATCGTCGATGAGCCGATCTCGCCTTCCTTGACGCGCTGGCCGAAATAGCCGAGCGAGATGTAGCCCCAGATGTCGCGCGACAGGTCGATGAGGATCGTGTTGGCGCGTCGCGTGGCATCGCCAATTTCCGCGATGCAATCATGCGGCTCAATCTGCGTCGTGTATGGATTGAAGGCAAGGCCGAGACTGTCGACGAAGCGTTGCGCAAACGTCGGCCAATCAATTTCCGGGTAGGCAATCACGTGCGCGTTGTAGTTGCCGACCGCACCGTTGATCTTGCCGGTCAACTCCACGGTGGCTATCTGCGTGCGTTGGCGTTGCAAGCGGGCGACCACGTTGGCAATTTCCTTGCCCAGCGTGGTCGGCGATGCGGTTTGGCCGTGGGTGCGTGACAACATCGGTTGCGCTGCCTGCGCGTGGGCGAGTTCGCGCAACGACGCAATCACGCCGTCGAGCGCAGGCAGCAACACGCCATCTCGCGCGTCGCGCAGCATCAACGCGTAGGCGAGGTTGTTGATGTCCTCGCTGGTGCAGGCGAAATGCACGAACTCGCTGGCCGAACCGAGTTCGGCGTCATCGGCGATGCGTTCCTTGATGAAGTACTCGATCGCCTTGACGTCGTGGTTTGTGGTGCTTTCGATTGCCTTGATGCGCTCGCCATCGCTTTCCGAAAAACCCGTCGTGATCGCAAGCAAGGCGTCGCGTGCGTGATCGGACAAGATCGGCACTTCGGCGATGCCGGGCTCCGCAGCCAGCGCAAGCAGCCATTGCACTTCGACATGGACGCGACGCTGCATCAATCCGAATTCGCTAAAGATCGGTCGCAACGCGTCCATCCGGCCTGCATAGCGACCATCCAGCGGTGACAGGGCGAGCAGGGCGTGGGTCATGGCGGTCTCTGGAAACTCAGGACGGACGATGTGGATGCACGGCGATGACCTGGGCGCGTGCACCCTTCATCGTCATCACGGTGAGATCGAAGCCTTCGAAGACGAGCCGTTCGCCTTCGCTGGGCAGACGCTCGAGGCGATGAATGATGAGGCCCCCGATGGAGTTGACGTCATCGGGTGACTCGATGTCACGTTCCAGCAAGCGCTCAAGTCGATAGATCGGCGTGCCGCCCGATAGGGTGAACGAGCCGTCGCTTGCGCGCTGCGGTGAGCTGGGTGTATTGCGGCGCAGTTCGTCCTGGATGTCGCCGACGATCACCTCGACCACGTCTTCCATCGTGAAGAAGCCAACAATGCGGCCGGATTCTTCCTGGCCCAGCGCCATGTGGGTCTGGCCTTTCTTGAAACGCTTGAGCACGTCGAGCACCGGTGTATCCAGCGGCTCGACGATGGCGGGGCGCAGCAAAGACGGCAGGTCTTCTCCAGATTTTCCGGCGGCAACCAGGTGCAACACGTCTTTCGCGTGGAGGACACCGCGCACGTGTTCTTCGTCTTCGTCGAACCACGGATAGCGGCTGTACTGCGAGCGACGGAATTCCGCGACCACTTCATCCAGGCTCATGCCGTCGTGCAAGTAGGCTAGCTGGTCACGCGTGCGCAGCAGATCGCCGACGACCAGTTCGGGCAGTTCCAGCGCGTGGCTCATCATCGCGATCTCTTCGCCGGAATCGCGACCGGCGCGCTTGCCGTGCAGGATCAGCTTCAGTTCGTCTCGCGAAAAGCTGTGCGAGTGCTCGTCGATTCCGTCGAGGCCCGCGACGCGCAGCAGGCCGTTCGCGCTGGCGTTGAGCACGAAGATCGCCGGGTACATCATCCAGTAGAACGCGTAAAGCGGCGCGGCCGTCCACAGTGACATCGATTCGGGTCGGCGGATCGCCATCGTCTTTGGTGCCAGTTCGCCCAGCACGATGTGCAGGAACGAAATGATCGTGAAGGCAACGATAAACGCGATCAGATGGCCGGTCTCGGGACCGAGGCCAAACGCGACGAATATGGGATCGAGCAGTCGCGCAAATGCTGGCTCGCCGATCCAGCCCAGGCCCAGCGAAGATAGCGTAATGCCGAGCTGGCAGGCTGAGAGGTAAGCGTCGAGCTTGCCATGCACGTTGACCAGGATGCGGCCTCGCCAGCCATGCCGTTCCCCGAGGGAAGCGGCTTGGGTCTGGCGCAATTTCACCAGGGCGAATTCGGCGGCGACGAAGAAACCGTTCAGCAGGACCAGCAGGAATGCCGCGCCCACGTAGAGCAGGTTCTGTAACATCAAGGTCGATGGCAGCTAGGGGCCGGGAATTCTACCAGCCGGTCGGCCTTGTTGCGTTTTTGGCCTGATTCGGGCCGGGATCGATTCACGAAACGAAAGGCGCAGAACGATGGCGAAGTACCGTATGGAACGCGACAGCATGGGCGAGTTGAAGGTCCCAGCCTCGGCGTTGTGGGGCGCGCAAACCCAGCGCGCGGTCGACAACTTTCCAATTTCCGGGCTGACCATGCCGCGCGAATTCATTCGTGCCCTGGGCTTGATCAAATCTGCTGCCGCGAAGGCGAATGCCGACCTTGGTCACCTGACCAAGAAGAAAGCGGCTGCGATTCGCAAGGCTGCGGCCGACGTCGCAGCCGGAGACCACGATGCGCAATTTCCGATCGACGTGTTCCAGACCGGATCGGCCACCTCGTCGAACATGAATGCCAATGAGGTGATCGCGCATCTGTGCAAAGCGGCAGGTTGCGAGGTGCATCCCAACGATGACGTCAACAACGGCCAGTCCTCGAATGACGTGATTCCCACGGCGATCCTGGTCAGCGCCACGCTGGCCACCGCCGAGCAATTGTTGCCGGCGTTGAAGCACCTGAAGGCAGCGCTGGACAAGCGCGCCAGGGAGCTCCGGAACACGGCCAAGACCGGCCGCACCCATTTGATGGACGCCATGCCGGTGACCTTCGGGCAGGAACTCGGCGCTTGGTCGGCGCAGATTGGCAGCGCGATCGAGCGCATAGGCGACACGCTGAAGCGGACGCGGCGGTTGCCATTGGGCGGTACTGCGGTCGGTACTGGCATTAACGCCGATCCCGAGCTGGGTGAGCGGGTCGCTATCGAACTCGGCAAATTGAGCGGTACGCGGTTTGAATCTGCCGACAATAAATTCGAGAGCATTGGCGCGCAGGACCACGCGGTCGAATTGTCCGGTCAGTTGCGCACACTTGCCGTTTCGCTAACCAAGATCGCCAACGACCTGCGCTGGATGAATTCGGGGCCGCTAGCCGGCATCGGTGAAATCGAACTGCCGGCCTTGCAACCGGGCTCGTCGATCATGCCCGGCAAGGTCAACCCGGTGATTCCCGAATCGGTTGCGATGATCGCCGCGCAGGTGATCGGCAACGACGCGACGATCACGGTCGCCGCGCAAAGCGGCAACTTTCAGCTCAACGTGCAGTTGCCGGTGATCGCGTACAACCTGTTGCAGTCGATCCATATTCTTTCTACTGGCAGCATGGCACTCGCCGACAAGGCGATTGCAGGTTTCAAGGTGCGCCCCGACAACGTCGAAGCCGCGCTACGTCGCAACCCGATCCTGGTCACCGCACTGAATGCGGTGATTGGCTACGACTCGGGTGCAAAGATCGCCAAGCAGGCCTACGCGGACGGTCGTCCGATCATCGAGGTCGCGCTTGACATGACCGAGCTGTCACGCAAGGAACTGGAGAAGTTGCTTGATCCCTTGGC
>JBATAQ010000152.1:0-4029 GCA_049661925.1 Dokdonella sp. | reverse complement strand
GCCGACAGCGTCGACGCACTGAAAGCCCGCGCGGAACAGCGCTGGACCTACCTGATCGACAAGAAGGCTGACCAGGCATACGAATTCCTGACGCCGGGGTATCGGAAGGCGAAGACCCTCGACCAGTACGTTGCTGAAAAGTCTAGCGTAGCCTTGAAGTGGAAGAGCGCCAAGGCGACGCGGGCGGATTGTGAAGAAGATGTTTGTACCGTGTTTGTTACGCTGTACTACGAAGTAACATTGCCCAACACGGGCAGCCAGCCGATCGACACTTTCGCTCCAATGCGGGAAAAGTGGATGAAGGTCGGCAAACAGTGGTACTTCTTGCCAGACAAGTAGGGATGCAAGGGGCAAAGTGAGGAGGGATGGAGCCGGTGCGTGCTTAATTTGGCGGGCGGGCTTGCACACCCTTTTCCTTTGTCTTAACATGGTTCCGCTGATGCTCCCCTGCTTCAGTGGTGTGATGCTGCCAATCCGCATAGCGGATGGCTTGACGGGGGGCGAAAAGCAATCGACGCCCTGTGGTTAAATCAATTAGGAGTTTCGTGATGAAGAAGAACAGTCTGACGACCGCAGTCGTCGCCGGCATCGCCGGCGTCGCCGGTTTCGCGGGCTTGGCCAACGCCGTCCATCTCAATCCAGATGGTCTCGGTCAGGTCTTGCTCTACCCGTACTACACCGTCAACAATGGTCAGCAGACCTTGCTGTCGGTGGTCAACACTGCACCAGTCGCAAAGGCCATCAAGGTCCGCTTCCTGGAAGGCTATAACAGCCGCGAAGTGCTCGACTTCAACTTGTTCCTGTCGCCTTACGACGTCTGGACCGCCACCATCTTCGCCCTGCGCGACGATGGCAAGGACAGCGACGCTGCCGGTATCCTGACCCGCGACCGCAGCTGTACCGCGCCGCTGTTCTCGGAAGATGGCACGAACACGTCAGACGGCACGCCGTACGTCACGTTCCGTGAGTTCGCCTACCTGATGCCGAGCGACGGTGGCCCGACCACCATCGATCGTACTCGCGAAGGTCACTTCGAAATGATCACGATGGCCGATCTGTCGGACGACCTCGCTGCAGCGGTCACGCATAGCCCTCCCGGCGGCTCGCCCGCAGATTGCGATGCCGTTCGTAACCTTCAGGGCGGCGAAGCTGGTCTGGACATCCCGACCAGCGGTATTTTCGGTGGTGCCGGTATTGTGAATGGTGGACAGGGTACGTTCTACACGTACAACGCAGACGCTCTGGATCGTTTCACCCAGCAAGTCAACTTCACGGCTACCAACAACGTGTTGCCAAACCTTGCCAACGTCAATGACGGTATCGGTCCGGTTCTGGGCGCTCAGGCCACGGCCAACGTGTTCACCGGTACCGGTGTCACCACGTCGGTCTACCCGGGTGCAGATCCACGCAGCCGCCGCGTCGACGCTGTCAGCGCCATCTTCACGGCCGATGCGATCTACAACGAGTTCCAGACCGCCACTTCAATTGGGGCTAACTCGGACTGGGTCGTCACGTTCCCGACCAAGGCGTTCTACGTGGATGCGCTCTTTGGCGGTTCGCCAGCAATTCCACCGTTCACCCGCTCGTACAACGGTTCGGCAAGCGCCGGCGTCAACCGCTACTCGTGCGTCGCTGTCGGTCTGAAGATCTATGACCAGGAAGAAAAGACACCAGGTGGCAACAACCCTGGCTTCTCGCCTCCTCCTCCGGGTGCCCCGCCGTCGTCGCTGTGCAAGGAAACCAACGTCATCAGCTTCCTGAACGTCAACGTTGCTCCGACTTCGTCGGGCGTGCTCGGTTCGACGCTGATCACCAACGTCAACCCGGCTGCCAACGGTGCAGCTGGCTGGCTGCGTGTGAACTTCGACGCAACGACCGAACCGCATGCCATGCTGGCAGCGACTAATGGCAACGTGTTCCGTGGTCTGCCGGTCACCGGCTTCTACGCGATGAACATTGTCAACTCAAATGTTACCGTCATCGACGGTGTACAGGCGACGCTGGCCAACTACAGTGGCGTGTTCAACCACCGCAAGAGCCGCAACTGCGTCAACGGTTCGCAAACCGCACAGTTCGCCTGCTCCTAAGCAGCTAGCTGTTTGCAAGCCAATTTGTAGAGTGCAAAACGGAGGGGCTCAATGCCCCTCCGTTTTTTTTTGATTTCATGACCGGCTTAACAAGTCGCAAATCCCGCTGACGCTATACTTGGTGTGAGCCACCACCAAACTGGATGCCCTTGTGACCAAGAATTTTGTTCGATCGCTAGCGATCGCCGCCCTGGCGTGTACCGGGGCCTCCGCTGTGCAAGCGCAGACGCAGACTGTGCTGCAGTTAGGCTACCCATCGGCTGCCCCTGGTGCTGTTCCGTGTTTGTACACGACCAACGTCGCCGGTATTTCCGCAGATCCTCAAACTGGCAACTTGGTTGCTGTTGGCGATTTCACCACGGGTTGCCCCCAGACTGGATCTGCCTTGCCGTTGCCGGTGATCGTTCCCGGCCCCAATGATTGGCAGTTGCCCAATTCCTGGGCCATCGGCCAGCCAGCGACCTTTCAATGGGCGGCCGTCAACGCTGCCAGTTGTACCTATGGCGGTAGCTTCGCGAACGGTTGGCCGTCCGGTCAGAGCGCCTGTTCAACCGGAGCGTCATGCCAGACATTGCATAACGTCACTCTGTCGCCTCCCAGCGCCGGTCAGTACCAGTTTTCGCTGACCTGTACCAACGCGACGGGGAGCACAACTTCGACTTCCGGAGTCCGCACCGTATCGAGTAATCCGCCGGTGATCACGGCTGGGCCGATGACTTGGAGCGTGCTTCCCTGGTCTAGTGGACAAACGAAAACGGTTACATGGTCGGCCAGCAACGCGGATAGCTGCGGTTTCTCGGCAACCACTCTGCCGAACGGGGTGTCGTTGCAACAGTTTCTTTCAGGTGGCGTCTCGGTCTGTTCGAGCGCGGCATCCTGTGCGCTTAACAACTCGCTGACGCTTAATGCGACCGTTGCGGGTACTTACGGCGTGAGCTTGAACTGCACCAACAGCAGCGGCGGTAACGTATCGTCCAGCCAAAGCTGGAATGTTACGCAGAGTACCGCAACTTGCCTCAGCCCAGCGACGGGTTGGAATCGCTTGACGACGGCGCAAATCTACTATCAGTCGTTCTGGCAAGGTGCCGGCGTCAAGGATGTGACAGAGTTCGCTAGTATCTGGGGTCGCAACTACAGTGTTACCGGTGCGCCGATCGTTAACCAATGGCCCGGTCGCGCACAGCAACTGGTCATGCCGGCGATCGGCATCAATCAGTTCGTCTCCGCGAAATTCCGCACGCCCAGTTCCGGAGCCACGAAGGGTCATACCTTTCTGATCGACCCAACCAGCTACGGTCTTTCCGGCGGCGACGGTGTCGGGCCCGTGGCACGTGTTTCGATGACGGTCAGCACGAAGTGCGGCGACTTTGACACGAACAGCGCGTTTATCCCGAGTCAATGCACGGCGAGTCAAATGGCCGCTAATGACATATTCGGGATCTACACAAATAGTCCCGTCGGCTGTAGTCTGCAGCCAGATACCGAGTACTATCTCAACGTCATTTATGCGCCGTTGACTTCGCCGGCAACCGCTGTATTCAATGGTTTCAATGGATCTACGGCGGTGACTTTCCCGCAGAACACGCAGGTCATTCCTTAGTAGACGTCTGGCACGTTCATGACGAAAAGGCGGGCCATAGGCCCGCCTTTTTCTTTGGTGCGCCCGGCAGGGCGCATCTGCTTGGGGTTGAAAGTCCTCTGTCCACCCGGCAAGGGGACGGATTAGCGGAAGGCAAGGGCGATTCGGGTGACCGGACGTCTGGAGGAAGCCCGAGGCAAAGCGCTGGCCGTAGCCTGCCCCGGACTTGATCCGGGGAACAGGAAGCGGATACGAGGCGGCATGTTGGGGTGAGGCAGCCAAAAAGGTCAAAGCCCGGTACTTGCACAGACGACGTGACGTATATCCGACAGGCATAAGCGCGAAGGCAGGTGTGTCATACCC
>JBATAQ010000151.1:0-16133 GCA_049661925.1 Dokdonella sp. | reverse complement strand
CGTTGCTGATTCGCGGCTTGCGGAAGGACGAGATCGCCAAGCGTGTGCGTGCTGCGCTGGACAAGGTGAGCCTGCTGGACAGGGAGCGCGCCTCGCCGGTGACGCTGTCGACCGGTGAGCAGCAAAGAATCGGTATTGCGCGTGCCATCGTCGCCAAGCCGGCGTTGATCATCGCCGACGAACCCACCGGCAACCTCGATCCCCAGTTGTCGATGGAGATCATGCAACTGTTTGCCGAGTTCGCGCAGGTCGGCACCACCGTGCTGATTGCCAGCCACGATCTGCACCAGATCAAGCGCATGAACAAGCGCGTGCTGGTGCTCGATAGCGGCAAGTTGATCGACGATTTTCGACCGGAGTCGGTGCCATGATCGGCCGTCGTCCAAAAGGCAACCAGCGTGTCGCGGCGGCGCGACCAAAGGTCGAAGCCGAATCGGTGAAGACCAAGACCAAGCCGCGCGCACGCCGCGAAAATGAAGTATCCGCAGCCCGCGCCTGGCGGCAGCAGCATCGCCATAGCGTTCGCGCCAGCCTTGCGCGGATCGCGTCCAAGCCGGTTGGATTGATGTTGACGGTCCTGGTCCTTGGCGTCGCCATCGCCTTGCCGTTGTTGTTCTGGGTGGTGATCGACAACGCGCGCGGACTGTCTTCTGGACTGCGCGACGCTGGCCAGGTCACGATGTTTTTGAAACCCTCGGTAGACGACCGCGACGCGACCCGTTATGCGGACCAGTTGCGGGGCAATCCCGCCATTGCCGGCGTGACGCTGCGTTCGCCTGCGCAAGGTTTGGAAGAATTCCGCAGCCTTTCCGGTTTTGGCGACGCGCTTGATGCACTCGACGGCAACCCGTTGCCGAGTGTGCTGGTGGTGACGCCGCAAGCCAACACTACGACCGCACGCGATGCGATCTTGATCGCCAGCTTGCGCGGCGATAGCCGTGTCGACCTGGTTCAGTACGACGTGGAATGGCGCAGTCGGCTCGCCGCCATACTTGGCTTCGGCACAATGGCGCTGAATGCACTGGCAGTGTTGCTCGGCGTCGCCGGACTGCTGATTATCGGCAACACGATTCGTGTCGACATTCAGTCGAGGCTCGATGAAATCGAGGTCATGCAGCTGATCGGTGCATCGCGCGGTTTCATTCGACGTCCGTTCCTGTATGCGGGCGGCTGGTATGGATTGTTTGGCGGTGCCGCAGCCGTCGCCATCGTCATTGCGATCGAACTGGCGGTTGCACCGGCACTCGGCCAGTTGCTGGAGAGTTATGCTCACCGTTTCGAAGTGCGCGGATTGGGTCCCTTGGTGGCCCTGCCCGTGATCCTCGGTAGCGCGGCATTGGGTTGGTTGGGCGCGTGGTTGGCCACGGCACGACCATTGGCATCCGGTTTCCATATTGAGTAGGCAGGTCAGCATGAACAGCTCCGCCGATGCATCCAATTCCGTTTCGCCGCAGCGCGATGGTGCGCGCTCTCGGGTGCTGGTCGTGGACGGTTCGCGCGTCGTCCGAATGTTGATCGGTAGCGTGCTGCGCCGTTCGCTGGCCGAGGTCGACGTGGTCGCCGAAGAGAGCGGCGCGGCCGCGCTGGCTCGTCTCGCTGCCGAGAAGGTCGACCTTGTGACGATCTCGCTGCGCCTGCCGGATATGGACGGACTGGAACTGGCCAAGCGCATCCGCGCCGGCAGCACCCAGTATTTCGTGCCGATCATTGTTGTCTCCGGCGACGTGCAACCACGGCTGGAATCACGATCGTTGGGCGACGACGTGACCGACTATTTCGACAAGTCGCTGGGCCTGGACGCCTTGTCCGAATTCATCCGCGGCTATGTGTCGCCAGATCGCCATGAAGAAGGCACCGTGCTGTACATAGAAGACAGCCAGGTGGTCACGTTGGCGACCCGCCGAATCCTGGAACAACACGGATTGAAAGTCCTGCATTTCGTCAGCGTCGAAGATGCGCTGGAGTATTACGACGAGGTCTGCGAGAGCGCAGCCGACACGCCATTCGACCTGGTGTTGACCGATGCCCGCCTGAAGGGCGAACTGGCGGGTGTCGATCTGGTCAGTCACCTGCGCGGTGAGTTCGACCTCGGCCGCGATGCCATGCCCATCATCGTGATGACCGGCGACGAAAATCCCGGCAACCAGGCGCAAATGTTGCGTGGCGGCGCCAACGACCTGGTCACCAAGCCGGTCGATGATCGATTGCTGATCACCAAAATTCTGTTCCAGTTGCGGGTGGCGCGCCGAGTGCGCGAACGCCGTCGCGCCCGCGCATGAGCGAGGTCGCTGAGGCAACGACGACGGCGGGCCGGGTCAAGCTGGAGGTGTCCTGGAAGACGCGGCTCGGCAGCCAGTTCGATACGCCCGAAATGCTCGGCCTCGCAGACTTCCTGCGTGCCGAGAAAGCCGCCGACAAGATCGTGTTTCCGCGCGGTAACGATATCTTCGCAGCGCTCGATGCCACGCCGTTCGAAAAGGCAAAGGTTGTCATCCTTGGCCAGGATCCCTACCACGGCCTCGGCCAGTCGCACGGCTTGAGTTTTTCGGTACGCCCGGGGGTCCGCGTGCCACCGTCACTCGACAACATATTCAAGGAAATTAGCCGCGACCTCGGACTGCCGCGACCCAGCCATGGTTGTTTGCACGCGTGGGCCCAGCAAGGCGTGTTGCTGCTCAATTCGGTGCTGACCGTGCAGCAGGGCCACGCCGGCTCGCACCAGGGCAAGGGCTGGGAAAGCTTTACCGACGCAGTCATCGATGCCCTCAATCGCGGACGCGAACACCTGGTATTCCTGCTCTGGGGCAGCCATGCGCAGGCGAAAGGCAGGCTGATCGATGCCAAGCGCCATCTGATATTGAAAGCGCCGCACCCGTCACCGCTGTCGGCACACCGCGGTTTCATGGGCTGCGCACACTTCAGCCGCGCCAACGCGTATCTGGAACAGCATGGTTTGACCCCCATCGACTGGTCGTTGCCGCCACCGCAAAGCGAGTGATCGGACACTGCGTCGTGTCGCCGACGGCTGCGACAATTGTTCACGCCTGATCGGGTGCCTCATTACATCCCGTTCACCCCATTGCGCGTAGGATACTGGCCAGTTCAGTAATTACTGGCAGTGCTCGCAAGCACTGGTTGAAACCGGGAACTCTGGACCCTTTTAGCACTCTCATAGCGGGAGTGCTAAAATGTCTCCAACGGGAGGAACATCAATGACAACTGCTTTGGTCGCCAACAATTTGCCCATTCCGAGCCCGCTCGGCAGCCTGGACGCGTACATTTCCGCGGTCCATCAGGTGCCGATGCTGACTCCCGAAGAGGAGCAGGCGCTGGCCCGCCAGTACACCGATGAAGACAATCTGGATGCCGCCAAGCGATTGGTGATGTCGCATCTGCGCTTCGTCGTCCATGTGGCTCGCGGCTATTCTGGCTATGGCCTGCAACTCGGCGATCTGGTCCAGGAGGGCAACATCGGCCTGATGAAGGCGGTCAAGCGCTTCGATCCGGACCATGGCGTGCGGCTGGTTTCGTTCGCGGTGCACTGGATCCGCGCAGAAATGCACGAGTTCATCCTGCGCAACTGGCGCATCGTCAAGGTCGCCACCACCAAGGCGCAGCGCAAGTTGTTTTTCAACCTGCGCAAGTCGAAAAAGCGCTTGGGCTGGATGAATCACGCCGAGGTCACCACGATCGCCCGCGAACTGGGCGTTCCGGCGGCGACGGTACTGGAAATGGAAGCGCGCCTTTCCGGCAAGGATGTCACCTTCGATCCACCTAGCGACAATGACGACGATGCCCGGCCGTCGCCGGCCGCGTTCCTGGTCGACGTGACCGCCAATCCGTACGGCGATGTCGAAGCGGCCGACGAAGAAAGCACCAAACTCAACACCCTCAACCAGGGTTTGGCCACGCTGGATGCTCGCTCGCGCGACATCATTGCGCGGCGCTGGCTGGACGACGATTCCAAGGCCACGCTGCAGGAACTGGCCGATGAGTACGGCGTTTCCGCCGAGCGCATTCGCCAGATCGAAGCGAACGCGATGAAGAAGATGCGCGGCATGTTCGAGGCCTGATTCGGCCACGGCAACCAGACGCAGCAACAAAATCCCGACCGGACTCCCTCCCCGGTCTGGACATTGAAAACGGCCCCTCGGGGCCGTTTTCTTTTTTTTACGATGACTTCAACGCGGATCAGGTGCAGCAGCCGTCTTCACCCTTGTGCGTGTGCGCCGCCGTGGCGGCTACGCCGCGCGTGAGACCGTTGTTGCTGGCGACGTGGTGATCAGCCAACACCTGGGCGACACAGGCGGTCACCCGCTTGCCGGTCGGGATATGCAGAAACTCGTTTGGACCGTGCGCGTTGGAATGCGGACCGAGCACGCCGGTGATCAGGAACTGCGCACCGGGGAATTTCTCGCCGAGCATGCCCATGAAGGGAATCGACCCGCCTTCGCCGTTGTACGCAACCGGTGCGCCGAAGTAGGTCTTCGACGCACCATCGACCGATTGTTCCAGCCACTGCGCCAGCGGCGGTGCTTCCCAACCACTGCCGGCCTTTTCGACCTCGAACGTGACCTTTGCGCCATACGGCGGATCGGCTTCAAGCAGCTTCTTCACGAACTCGCCGGCCTTGGCGGCGTTGAGCGTCGGCGGCAATCGCAGGCTGAGCTTGGCGGCAGTGAACGGGCGCAGCACGTTGCCTGCGGAATCCAGCGTCGGCAATCCAGCAATGCCGGTGATCGACAGTGCGGGACGCCAGGTCCTATTGAGCACAAGTTCAGTGAGATCATCACTGACCGGCTGCATGCCATCAACGAACGGGAATTTCGAAAAGACCTCGTCGCCCAACACCTCGGCGGTGCGACTGGCCTGGGTGCGGCGCTCGGCGGGAATTTCCGCTTGTAGTTCGGTCGGTTTGATCAGGCCGGTCTTTTCGTCTTCCAGCCGCGAAAGAATCTGGCGCAGGATGCGGAAACTCGACGCGACCACGCCTGATGCATCACCGGAATGCACGCCTTCATCAAGCACCTTGACGGTGAGGTTGCCGCCAGTCATGCCGCGCAGCGACGTGGTCAACCACATCTGATCGTAGTTGCCGCAGCCCGAATCCAGGCACACGATCAGCGACGGCTTGCCGATCTGATCAGCGAGGTGATCGACGTAATACGGCAAGTCGTAGCTGCCCGATTCCTCGCAGGCCTCGATCATCACCACGCAACGCGAATGCGCGATGCCCTGTTTCTGCAAGGCCATGATCGCGGTCAGCGATCCGAAGATTGCGTAGCCATCATCGGCGCCGCCGCGACCGTACAAGCGATCCCCTTCGATGACCGGTTTCCATGGACCCAAGTGCTCGGACCAGCCGGTCATCTCCGGCTGCTTGTCGAGATGGCCGTAGAGCAACACGGTGTCGTCGCCGCTGCCGGGAATCTCGATGAAGATCAGCGGCGTGCGCCCTTGCAGCCGCACCACTTCGACGCTCATGCCGGGAACCGGCTGTGACTTTGCCCAGTTTTCCATCAGCACGACGGCTTGCTCCATATAGCCGTGCGCCACCCATTCGGAATCAAACATCGGCGACTTGTTCGGGATACGGATGTAATCGACCAGTTGCGGAACGATTTCATCGTCCCAGACCTTGTCGACGAAGCCGGTGATTTCGCGAGTTTCCATGGGCTTTCCTGAGCATGCGGCGACATTCGCCGGAGACTCGAAGGATAGCGCGAACGCACTGAAAGCCTGCTGCATCGATGAATTCCTACAAGCGACGACGGCGCGCGACGACAACGCGGAGCGGCGAGTTGCGCTGATGCGATCCCGACTGGAAGCGGAGACTTTCCATCACCGGGGAACATCCTCCCCGGCCCAACCAAACCAGGAGAAACACCATGAACTTCAAGACCTTGCTCGCAACCCTCGCCCTTGGCCTCGCCCTTAGCTTCAGCGCTTTCGGTGCCGATACCGTCAACATCAACAGCGCCGATGCACCCACCCTCGCCGCCGGCCTCAACGGCGTCGGCATGAAGAAGGCGGAAGCCATCGTCGCCTACCGCGAAGCGAACGGCCCCTTCGCCGATGCCGACGCACTGGCCAACGTCAAAGGCATCGGCGAGAAGACCGTCGAGCACAATCGCGAGTCGATCAGCGTCGGCAGCACCGGTTCCGCCAAGCCGGCAGCGAAGTCCGGCAAGAAGTAAGTTCGCGCGAAGGCGCAACTTGAAAGGGGCGGTCCGTGATGGACTGCCCCTTCTTCTTTTTGACGCTCTCAGTTGGCTGTCGCCAACTTTCCCTCCTTCCCCCCGGCGCAGAAATCTGGGGCATCCCCTCCCGGCGGGAGAAGGCAGAAAACAACGTGCCGTGACGCGCAACAAGCAAATCAGGGGGCGGTTTGCGCCTCCAACGCAGCGAGCGTTGTCATGGCCTGCGCGGCATCGTCGCCGCACATCGAGCAGTGCGGGCGTAGCGAAGCGCAAACGTCCGGCCGCGAGGCCAAGCCAATCAGAGCGCAGCGCAAGTCGGGCAGCAATTGGACGCAGGGAATACCGCCGGCTTTCCGTCTGGCATGCCTGGAATCGGCGAGCTGATCGACGGTGCGATGCAGCAGTCTGCGCAGTGCGGGCGACACTCCATCAGGATGGCCGATCAACCGACTCGCGCTGGGCGCGATAGACCGGCTCGGTAACGGGGTGCACGCCATGCCAGATGGCGAATGAGGCGGCGGCCTGTTCGACCAGCATGCCGAGGCCATCGAACGTTCTCGCCGCACCGGCGGATTGCGCCCAGTCGAGGAACGGATGCGCAGCTTTGCCGTAGGAAAGGTCGTAGACGACCGCGTCTTTGCTGATAAGTTTTCCGCGCAATGCGGGATGTTCGCCGCCATGCCCGGCCGATGTGGCATTGATGAGCAGGTCGACGGCGCCATGATTTTCGAGTGCGTCGATATCGCAGGCGATGCTGCGTCCAAGTGGGTCGATCTCGGCGCACAAACGTTGCGCGCGAGACAGGTTGCGATTGGCGACGGTCAACTGGCCGATACCGGTATCGATCAAGGTTGCGGCGGCCGCACGTGCTGCGCCGCCAGCACCAACGATCAGTACGCGTGCGCCGCCAAGCTCGACTCCGTGGCGATTACGTAGATCAGCCAGCAAGCCTTCGCCGTCGGTGCTGTCGCCAATCCAATCCTCGCCACGACGGCTCAAGGTATTGATGCTGCCGGCTCGGCGGGCGCGCGGACTAAGCTCGCTGCACAACGAGGCGGCACTTTCCTTGAGAGGCAGCGTCACGTTGGCGCCAAGACCACCATCGCGCGCAAACGCGGCGAGGCTTTCGGCGAAGCTGTCGTTGTCGGATTCGATGCGGCGATAGTCGACCGACAGGCCGAACTGCCGTGCAAACGCGGTGTGGATCTGTGGCGAACGCGAGTGCGAAACCGGCTGGCCGAATACGGCAAAGAGCAATGAGGTGACTGAATTCATAGAGTGAAGCGTGGAACCTGTTGCGGCGCAAGTCGGTCCATTCTGACGGTTGCGCGTCAGCAGGCAAGCTGAGCGCAGAGTTGTTGCCCTATTCAGCGCGCAGTCGCCATAGTCTGCGCGCCTTTGATTCAGGAATTACTGATGAAAACCTTGTTTGTGAGCACCTTGCTGCTGACTTCAGCTATCGCCAGCGCGGCACCGTCGGTCGTGCCGATCAAACCGTTTCGTGCCGAATACGCGGCGATGCGCGACGGCAAGCCGCTGGGCGAGACGACGATTGAGTGGCGCGCGAATGTCGACGGCACGTATACGTTGAAAAGCTCGACCAAGGGCACGAGCGGCCTGGCCAAGTTGGCAGGTTTGGACGTTACCGAAGAGTCCACGATGCGATGGCGCGACGGCGTGCCGGAGACGATGCGCTACGACTTCCAGCAGGATGCCGCCTTTTCAAGCAAGGAGCGCCATGCCGACATCGACTGGGAAGACAACCAGGTCGACATGAAGGACAACAACAAGCGCGCGAGCTACGACACCGTGCCGGGCATGATTGATCGCCATGCGGTGGTGCTGGCGTTGGCGAACGACTTGGCGCGCGGCCACGAATCGTTCGACTACAAGGTGGCGATGAAGGATGGCATCGAGGACTTTCGCTACGAGAAGTTGCCGAATGCGACGCTGAAGGTTCCGGCTGGCAGGTACGACACCGTCGCTTTGGAACGCAAGCGCGGACCGCGCACGTCAACGACCTGGTTCTCCGAAAAGGACGGCTGGGTGCCGGTGCAGATCGAGCAGTTCAACGCGAACAAGAAAGAAACCATCACGCTGCAGTTGAAGTCGCTGAAACGCTAGACGACTCGCCATGTGCTGTGCCTCTCAGCGGCGCAGCCATTCCCCACTGACAGCATCACGAATCGTGGTTGGGCATACTGAGTCGCCCACGTCGCCAGCGACGATGGCGTCAACCAAACTGCCGAATTCGCGCTCGACCTGGTGCACGTCAAGCGCGGGGTTGGTGCCATGATGGTTCGCACTGGTGGACACCAGCGGTGACTCAAACGCTCGACATAGAGCAGCTGCGACTGAGTGCGCCGTCACGCGCAGCGCAATGCTGCCGCGATCGCCGATAATCCACGCCGGCGCTCGTCCGCTGGGCGGAAATACCCAGGTGTGCGGACCGGGCCAACTACTCTGTGCCCGTTCAAGTGCTGCTGATGGACAGTCGTCGGCGATGTAGGGCGCGATCTGGGCAAAGTCAGCGGCGATCAACGGCAGACCCTGACTTGCATCTCGTTGCTTGATGTCGAGCAGGCGTTGTACGGCCACCACGTTTTGCGGATTGCAACCGAAACCGAACACCGCTTCGGTCGGATAGGCAATGACGCCACCGCGACGCAGTGTGTGTACGGCATGTTCGATGGATGCAGCGTCTACTTGCACGGCCTTACTTCGCGGCGAGTTTCAGCTTGCCATTGACCGTGACGACCGCACCGATGGTCGAGGTATCGGCATAATCGCCGGTCCCGATGCTGAAGTCACTGCGATCAAGATTCGTCGTCACGGTGAGGGTCGCGCCGTCGACGCTTGGCGTGAGACCCACTTCGAGGCTGACCGGCTTGCTGATGCCTTTGATGGTCAATGTTCCGTCGGCGATGACCTTGTCGCCGTCCTTGCGAAATGCCTTGCTGACGAAGTGTGCTTTCGGGAATTTCACCGTATCGAAGAACTCGTCACCCGGCAGCGCATTGTCGCGATCGCTGTCGCCCGTCGCGACGCTACCGATATCGATGCTGACATCGAACTTCGATGCTGCGAGTTTGGCCGGATCGTAGCTGATCGTCGCATCGAATTTCTTGAACTCGCCGTTGAACGCTTCGCCCTGGAACGTGCCTGAAAAACCAAGAGTGCTGCCCGGCTGCACGCTGTAGTCGGCAGCGATAGCCGGGATGACTGCAAGCAGTAGCAAGCTGCAAAGAATTCGTTTCATGGCGTTGACCGATCGGTTGCGGAAGGCTTGGCAGGGTGGGGGCTACTGCCAAGCCGACGGCTGAATGGCAGCATTCGCCGCAACGTGTTGTCGCGTTCGACGAAATGGTGCATCAAGGCTCCACCGACATGGGCAACCAGCACCGCGACCAGGATCCAGAACAGCGTTTCGTGCGCGTCGCCAAAAAAATCGGCGAGCGCTTTGTTCTTCTCGACCAGAGCCGGCAGGTTGAACAACTTGAACCATTGCAGCGGATTGCCGTGTGCGGAATTGAACAGCCAGCCCGATAGCGGCATCGCCAGCATCAGCAAATACAGCGCGCCGTGCGCTGCATGTGCAGCAAGCTTCTGCCAGCGCGGCATCGGCAGGTCGCGTGGCCGCGGATCGAACCAGCGCCAGCTCAGGCGCAGCAGGAACAACGCCAACACGGTAAGGCCTATCGATTTGTGGATGGCATAGATCGATATCTTGTCCATGCTTGGCTTCAGGTCGGTCATGTAGAGGCCGAGCGCGCCGTTGACGACGATCAACAGCGCCACCAACCAATGGAAAGTCCGCGCAACGCTGCCCCATTGCCGGTCATTGCCTTTGATCGCCATCGTTATGTCTCCTACTGATTGCCAATGCGGTTGTCGGGGATGCCTTCCACTTCGATGCGCACTTCCACCGCTTCGCCGATCACGCCCTGGTAGCGCTTGATGCCGAATTCACCACGCTGCAACGTTGTGCTTGCACTGAAACCAACCTTGTCTTTGAACGTGTAGGGGTCGCGCGCGGCCTTGTTGAACGTGACCGCGAGATCGAGCGGAACCGTCTTTCCATGCAAGGCAAGTTCTCCGTGGATCACGCCTTTGTTGCCACCGACCTTCTCTACCGTTCGCGACATGAAGCGTGCCTGTGGATAGCGCGCCACGTCCAGCAGTTGGCCTGCTTTCACCGCATCGGTCCACTTCGCGTCGCCCATGTCGAGGCTGTCGAGATTGACGGCAACATCCACCGTTGATCGGCTCCAATCCTCTTCATCAAAGCTGAAGTGGCCTGGTCCCAGTCGCAGCCGGCCAATTGCCTGAGAAAAACCAAGGTGGCTGACGAAGAACACGATCTGGCTGTGGGTGGGGTCGAATCGATAGCGCTGCAACTCGCTGGCATGGCTCGCGGTGGCGGTGGTTAGCAGCAGGGAAGCCAACGCCACCAGCATTGCATTGTGGAGTCGGGTTAGCACAACACTATCGAACATCGGTCAATCCTCGTTGTCGGCGCGATCAGGATGGCGCAGCGTATCCAGCGTCAAACGTGCGATGCGTTCGATGCGCTCGCGACCGGATGCCTGCAACAGTGTCTGCACGCGCTGTTCCGCATCGGCAAGATCGAACCGTTGGCGCTCAGCCAGGCTCGCCGCCAACGCGTTGCCAACACTGTCGAACACCAGTCCGTAAGCAATTGCGTGGAGCACGCCGCCACCGAGCGTGCCCAGACCCGGAAAGGCCTTCAGCGCATTGCCGGCAATGGCGAGGACGATCGCGGTGGTGTTGCGCACGGTCAGCCCGAGGCGCTTGAGTAATGCATCGACATCGATGTCGCGTACGGGTACTTCGTGAATGCGTGCCAGCTCGCGAACCAGCGCGGTGCCGAGTGCACCCTGGATGAGAATGTCGCTGCCGGGTGCGACAGCGGCCATCGCGCCGACGATAGCGCGTCGCGTGTAACGTGTTACGCAGGCTTGCGCCTCGACCACTGCGGTGGCTCGCGCAATCTCGGCGCCGCGCTGGTCGATGGAACTCAGCACGGCCGCTTCGCGCGCGGGCTCGAGCGCGACCGCGCCCGCTGCCGTCACGCGCAGAAGTGCATCAACCAATGCGCCCACGTCCGCTGGCCGAGTCCGCCGGATGCGGATCTCGTTGCCCGATTCGTCTTCGCCGTGCTGGCACACGCTGCGCTCGGCGCTAGTCGCCACAACGGCGTTGGCGATTCCCGCGTAGCGCACGCGCAGACGCACCAGCAACTGTTCGAGTTCGACTGTCGAGTATTGGTCGGACTTGCTCAGCGCGATAACCAGCGGCTTGCCGAACCCCGCCAACCAGCGCAGTTCCGCATCCTGCGAGGCGGTGAAATCCGACGCGCCGACATACACCACGGCATGCGCGCGCAGCGCTTCTTCGCGAGCGATGCGCTCGTGGTTCGCACCATCAACCTCGCGACTGCCGGGAACATCGGCCAACAGCATTTCGATGCCGTCGTCGAGTTGGCAGCGGTAGTGGGCAACACGTTGGGTGGTGCCGCCGCGCACATCAATGGCCAGCTCGGCATCGGGTGCCAGCGCCTTGATCAAGCTGGACTTGCCGGCGCTGATTTCGCCGAACATCGCGACGTGCAAATCACCGCTGGCACGACGGCGGTCGAGTTCAACGAGCTCATTGTCGAGTTCGGCAATGTCGGCGCGGCGCTGGCGTAGCGCGTCCAGCCGTTCCTGCACTTCATCGCGACGCGGCGGTGCGACGACTTTGGCGCGGCGTCGCGCCGGCGGACCCCACCAGCGCCAACCCAACACGATCAATCCCGCCAACACCAATCCGGCCAATGCGATCACCGGCAGGCGCAGCCAGATCGGCGCGGCGCTAAGCCGCTCGTAGAGTTCCAGCGCGCCATTCAAGGTGCCTACCAGCAAACCCAGCAACAGTGCCGCGCTGATCGCGATCACGACAAAAAGGAACAGACGTAGCGGCAAGCGGGATTTGGGCATATAAGTCAAATCAGCTGGGACGAATGCGGCTCAAGCGACACTGGTCCAGTATCGCCGATGACGAAACCGCCCACACGTTGCGTTGCGACGTGCCCGGATGACGACGCGAGGTACTCAAACTGGGGAGGTTGTCATGTTGCGCAAGGGTTTGCTGATTGGACTGCTACTGCTGGCGAACGTGGGGCACGCGACTGATCTGAGTTCCGTGCCACTGCCTTTCCGTCATTTCGGCGTCGCTGAAGGCCTGCCTTCGAGCAACGTGTACGCAATGGCGCTGGACCAGGATGGCTATATCTGGATTGGAACGAATGGTGGCCTTGCACGCTACGACGGAGTAGAGACGACCATCTTCCGACACGATTCGGAAAATTCGGCGTCCATCGCGTCCAACGATGTCTCCGCGTTGCTGGTCGATCGTAAAGGTCGTATCTGGGCTGGCGGTGAAAAATCGGGCGTCAACCGGCTGGATCCCGGCAGCAAGGAGTTCGTGCACTACCGTCACTCCGATTCCGATCCTGCCTCACTGGGGTCAGACGACATTTTCTCTCTCGCCGAAAGTGCGGATGGGACGATCTGGGTGGGTCAGTACGGAGGCGGGTTGAGTGCGATTCGCGCGAACAACCCAATCCAGTCCTGGCGCCACGACGAGAAGGATCCCGGCAGCTTGCGGTCGGACATCGTCTTGGCGGTGCGTGCAACCGACGACGGGAGGGTCTGGATCGGTACCGATCAGGGGCTGGATGTGCGCGAGCCTGACGGACGCATTGTTCACGTCGATCTGAAGCTACCGACGACCATTGGCGGACCTTTGCACGTCTACGCCTTGTGGCCCGAGGTAGATGGGAGCGTTCTGGTTGGGACGCGCCATGGGCTGGTCAGGGTCCGTCGCGATCTTGAGCCCGACGCACCCCTTCTGCTCGAAAGCATGAGAGCAATTTTTCGGGAGCGGGACAGCAATTTGTGGCTTGGCGTGCGTGGCGGCTTGTTGCTGCAGGAGGGGACCCATTCCGTTCGCTCTTTGCCGCGCGAGGGTTTGACAGGATTCCTTCCCGGAGCGCGGGTGACCGACATCCTGCAGGATCGCGAGTCTGGAATATGGTTTTCGACACACGACGGCGGGATCGGAAGACTCCTACCGCACTGGCGGAACTTTTCGATCCTCCGACACGTTCCCGGTGACGACGCAAGCATCAGCCACGGTCGAATCAACGGCGTGGATGTCGATGATGACGCGGCATGGGCGGTCAGCGGCGACGACGGGCTTGATCGTATCGACGCAGTCAGCGGAGCGGTCACGCGATACGGTGCCAGAGTCGCCAACGCCGGCAGCCGGATCGTGTCCGTGCTTGCCGTTGGCGACAAGGTCTGGCTCGGGCGATTTCGTGGCGTCCAGATTGTCGATCTGTCCAAACCCAAGTCGGCGGTGATCGACGTGCCTTCCGGTGATGATGGGACGCAGACCGTGCCGAACGGTGTCGTTGCCCCATTGCGACGTGCCATGGACGGATCCATCTGGGCAGTGGCGCGCGGTGGAGGCGTGGCGCGGATCGACCCTGCAACACTCGCGATCACGCGCTATGACGTCTCCAACGGTGGACTAGGCAGCAGCGATATCCGCGACCTTGCGTTCAGCGCCGACGGCAGCGTCTGGCTGAGCAACGAGAAGAATCTCGAACGATTGCGACCTGGCGAGACCCGGTTCAGCCCGGCGGCGGGATCAGATCGTCGCGTGATCGGCGGCATCGCGTTCACAGCCGACGGAAAACTCTGGTTACATCATGAAGAAGGTCTGGAGCGCTTCGACGTGACTGATGGCGGCCTGAAGTCAACGATGAGGTTTGGTGTGCGCGACGGGCTGCCCTCCGTTACCGGCGCCGCATTGACGCTAGATGGTGATGGCGCGGTTTGGCTGACCGCAGCTCGCGGCTTGTGGAGATTGCGGCCACATTCCCGCGAGCTGACCTCGTTCGATGCGGGAGATGGCCTGACCAGTGCCGAGTTCATCCCCGTGGCGTTGGCCCAAGCCAGGAACCACCGCATCTGGGCCGCGACCAGCAACGGCGTGGTCAGTTTCCAGCCGCAGTCGATCCGTACCGACCTGCCCGCGTCACCATTGCGCGTGATTTCGGCCAGTGTGCGTCGCGACGGCGTTGCAACGGCTCTCGATCCAACCCAACCCATCAACCTGCGTTACGACGATCGCGAACTGGTTGTCGACGTGCGCGCTCTCTCCTATGCGAAACCGGAAAGCAATCGCTACCGGTTTCGCCTGGAGGGATTCGACAACGACTGGATCCCAACCGCTGGTCGTGGCGAGCGCATCATCACGCGACTCGAAGCGGGCGACTATCAACTACAGGCTGCTGTCGACAACGGCAGTGGTGACTGGTCCAGCTTGCCGGTACCAATACAGATCAAGGTCGCGCGCGCACCATGGTTGTCGGTATGGGCTTTCGTGGCCTACGCAATCCTGACGCTATTGCTGTTTGGAAGCGTGCTGCGACTTTGGCGAAATCGCGTGCGCCGTCGCCACGAATTGCAACTGGCCTTGCAACGCCAGCAATCGGCCGAACACGTGGCGCTGGCCAAGTCGAATTTCCTCGCCACGATGAGCCACGAAATCCGTACGCCCCTGACGGGCGTTCTGGGCATGGCGGAATTGCTGACCCATGCACCATTGCCGCCGGCCCAGCGCGAGCAGGTGAAGGCGATCCAGCAATCCGGTGACCTGCTGCTGCGACTGGTCAACGACATCGTCGACCTGGCCCGAATCGAGGCCGGCCGTTTCACGTTCGATCCCAAGCCGTTCGATCCTGCTGCCGTCGTGCACGAATGCGTCGAGCTCACCCGGCCATTGGCGGACCAGCGTGGCCTTGTCTTGCACCTTGAAACCGTCGAGCCAGTTCCCGCAGCCGTTGTCGGCGATGCAATGCGATTGCGCCAGGTACTGCTCAATTTGATCAACAACGCGCTGAAGTTCACCGAGCATGGTGAGGTTCGGGTTGGGCTGCGCTGCACCGACGCAGGCGCGTTGCTGTTCAGCGTAAAGGACAGCGGCCCAGGCATGGAACCTGAACTGGTCGCGCGGCTTTTCCAACGCTTCGAACAAGCCGACGCGCACGCCGGCAGGCCGGGCGGCAGTGGACTTGGGTTGGCCATCAGTCGCGAGTTGGTTGAGTTGATGGGCGGTCGCATCAAGGTCAGCAGCACGCCCGGTGTCGGTAGTCGGTTTGCCGTTGAACTGCCGCTACCCGACGCCCAACTGCCGATCACAAGTCCTGCGCCTGTGCGGACACCAAACCAAGGTGCCTGGCAGGTCCTGATCGTCGAGGATGACCCCATCATCGCTGCGGTGATGTCCGGCTTGCTGGAAAGCCTCGGCCACACCAGCAGCCACGCTGCTGATGGATTGGCCGCGCTTGCGGTAACGACAGGCAATGCATTTCCCGTAGCGCTGATCGACCTTGACCTGCCCGGCATCGCCGGCCTGCAACTGGTTGGCTTGCTGCGCCAGCAGGAGCCGGCAAATGCGCGTCGCATATTGATAGCCGTCACCGCCAGCTACAGCGCCGACGAGCACCAGGTACTGACGGCAGGAATGGATGGATTCCTGCGCAAACCGGTGAGTGCCGAGTCGTTGCGCGACGCGATTGATCGCGCCATGGCGATAGCTGCGAATCCCGCTTCGGACCAGTCCGTGCAGGCCTGACTGATTCGTGGCAACGCACCGGGCTGATAACATCGCTGGTTCAGGCCGGCCCGACCGGCGTTAGCCGAATGCATGCATGAAAACCCTGTTGGTCACTGGTGGTGCCGGTTTCATCGGCGGCAACTTCGTCCTCGATACGCTCGCTGAAGGCGCTGCTTGGCGCATCGTCAACCTGGATGCGCTGACTTACGCCGGCAATCGCGACACGCTGGCCAGCCTCGACGG
>JBATAQ010000150.1:0-3005 GCA_049661925.1 Dokdonella sp. | reverse complement strand
CCGCGAGTCGATTTCCATCAGACGATGTAGCGGCTCCATCCCGCGTAGGAGTCCTTGATCGTTCCTCGCGGAAGCGCCAAGGCGATCAGCAATAGACCGCTGATAACGCTGTTCCAGGTTGCCAGCGGCGAGGCGACGCCTTCGAGCAACCACGGCGCGGCGATCAACCACGCGCCGAACGGGATATTGATGAAGCGCGTGGCGCGGCCAACTTCGGCCAGGGCGATGATCGTGAATGTCAGAATCAGCAGGCCAACCACGTGGTCGCTGTTGGCCATGGCACCTGCGCTATCGAAGACAACCCGCGTAAAGGGCAGCCAGACGCCGATCGCGATACTGAGCATTAGCGTCCACGGATAGGTAACGCCGCGCGTGGCCTGTGCCCACTGCTCGCGAGTGCTGGCGACAAGCCCCTTGGATGTGTCGGCATCGCCGCCGTCCATGGCATCACCCGTCCAGAAGGTGCGCCAGAACGGTTTGCCCTGCTTGCGCGACCAAGCAAGGAACTGGCCCATCGCCACAAATTCATTCAGCGCGTACGGGATCATCACCGCCATCGCCAGCGCAGCAATCAGGCATAACGTGCACCAGGTGCCTATCGCAATCGGCTGGATGATGACGAAATAGATGCTCACCACGCCGAGCGGCAGGATCAAGATGGCTAGAGCGAGCACCATCCATGGCATGGTGCGCCAGCGGGTTTTCATCCCCATCCAGACCATCACCAGCTCCAGCATGTAGACGATGCCGCCCAAGGCGCCATCGGCAATCGGCCAGGCCTTGGACATATCCGAGGTGATGATGGTCTCGGTGCCGTTCATCACGCCACGCATCGCTCCGCTGCCGGCGAAGAACGGATCCCAAGCGCTGTCGATGTGGCCAAGTTGGTAGGCACCCAGCACGCGCGAGATCAGGAATCCGATCAGCGCAAGCACGCCGATCGGCATGCGTTGCAGCCAGCTCGATGGCGTGTAGGCCCAACCCGCCGGCACGTCCGGGCCGCCCATCATGCCGGCCATGCTCATGCCCGGCATCATCGGGATCAGCACGGATAGCGCGATGACCAGTCCACCTACCAACGTGCCGTTGGCATAGGCTTCCGGTAACGGAGTCCAGAACAGCAGCGGCGCGAACAACAGCCAGAGGCCGACGAAGGCGTTCGCCCATTGCGCCCAGGGATGACGGCGCCCGGCGTCGGCGGATAGCGCACCAAAAATGATGACCAGCAGGCCGCTGAGCACGTCGCTCCAGGTCATCAGCAGGTTGCGCAGTTCGAACGACGACAGACCGCGCTCGGACATGACCCGCAACTGGTTGGCGTCGGGCACGAAATCGCTCAGGTAGCCAAGCGTGAACGGGCTCGTCAGCAGCCATGCGCCGAGCATCATCACGAGATAGTGCGGCCACAGCATCTTGCGATGGTCGTCGACCATCATGTCGCCGCTGCCATGTCCTCCATGCGCGTCATGTGTCTTGTGGCCGTCGTGTCCATCGCTGCCGGCATCAGCCGAGCCGCGAGGAACCAGCGTCATGCCACATTTGGGACACTTGCCCGGTTCGCTGCGCTCCACCTCCGGGTGCATTGGACAGGTGTACTCGGCGGCTTGGCTGGCCGGTTTCGTCGCTTCATGGACGGCATGACTTTCAGCCACCGACCCACCGTCGGTCGCCGTCGTCGCACTGCGCAGTTCCAGCGGCATGCCGCATTTGGGGCAAGGCCCGGGTTCATCGCTGACGACTTCCGGGTGCATTGGACAGGTGTATTCGGTCGGTTTTGCTTGTGCCTGTGCCTGCTCCGATGCCGCGGATTCCAGCGGCAGGCCGCAGCGTGGACAGTTGCCCGATGAGGACTGAGACACCTCCGGGTGCATCGGACAGGTGTGGGTGGAAGGGACTGTTGGGACATCAGCGTCCACGGTCGACGCGTCAGAGTTTGCCGCCTGCTTCTTCATCGAACTCGTCGGTTCCAGGCCCTGTTCGCGATACCAGGCGATAGGGTCAGCCTTGAGCGCGGCCACCATCTTGGGCAGGGTTTCACGCAGCGAATGCTGCGGCACCCAGTTGAGCAGGGCGTGGGCACGAGTAATGTCGAGCGCATAGTGATCGTTGGCGCGGTCGATCATCCACGGTTTGATGAACGGATCCTGGCCTGGAATTTGATCCTGTAGCCAAGCGCCGGTTTTGGCGATCACACGCGGGACGTTGTGAGTCTCCCAGGATTCGCCGTGAATCAGGCGCGAGAACGAGTGCTGCAGCTCGTCGTAACTCAGCGTCTCTGGTTCGCCGATGAGCACGACGGACTCGGCTGGCAGGGTTGCGTGGCGATCCACAGCCAGTTCGACTGCATCTACCACATCATCCATGTGTACGAATGACTGGCCATGCGAAGTCTCGCCGGAATACAGGTGCCCGGCCAACTGGCGCTCGTAAATGCGCTGGATCTGGTGAGCGAGCGGCGGTGAATGGCAGTCATCGTCATAGACACCTGCCAGGCGCAGGATGACGGTCGAAATCGCGCCGCGCTCATTGTTGATCACGTCCTCGGTGCGCACCTTCGATTTCGGGTAGGCCCAGGTTGGGCCGATTGGCGAATCCTCGGTAATGAGTAGCCCTGGTTCGCCCGGACGATGCACCAGCATCGTGCTGGCGAAAATGAACTGTCCCACCTCGAATCCGTCCTGCAATCCGCGCAGCAGGCGCCTTGTGCCCTCGACCGTGACCTGCTCGTAGAGCGGGCTTGGCTTGCCGAGGAAATCGTAATAAGCAGCCAAGTGCACTACGGTGGCGATGCGTGCACCATGGTGCGCGCGCAGCACGCGCAATCCTTCCCGCATGCTTTCGTCGGAGGTGATATCGACGGGGATGGCAACGCAATCCGGTGGCGGCGGACCCGGGGCCTTGCGGTCCAAGCCCACGACGTTGTCGAAGCGCCGGCGCAGGCGCTGCATCACGGCACTCCCGATCCGGCCGTTGGAACCGGTGACCAACACGATGTCGTCTTGATG
>JBATAQ010000149.1:0-9802 GCA_049661925.1 Dokdonella sp. | reverse complement strand
TGATCATCGCGGCCAGTACATCCTTCATCAGCAATGGCGGACGACCGGCAGCGACGTTGTTGCGACTGATCCAGTCGGCGACTGCGAGGATGCCGCCGAGGTTGTCGGATGGATGCCCCCATTCCGCGGCCAACCAGGTGTCGTTGAAATCCAGCCAGCGCACCATCGCGCCGATATTGAAAGCGGCCTGGACCGGATCGAGTTGGTACGACGTGCCGGGTACCTTCGCGCCGTGTGCAATCGACATGCCTTCGACCAGCGGACCAAGCAATTTCGTGCAGGCCGGATATTCCAGCGCTTCCAGCCCACAACCGAGCGTGTCGATCAGGCAATGGCGTGCGGTTTCCCAGGCGAGCCCGGAGGTAATTTCGTAGCCGCGTACATAGTCGACGATGTCGACCAGCACGCCGTCCCAATCCGGACGTGCGCTGGCGTTGGCAACATGGTTGCTCATTGAATGTCCTCCATTGGTACGCGTATCGATCCTTCCATCAAAACACGGGCGCTGCGGCTCATCACCGCCTTGGTGACTTGCCACTGGCCATCGACGTGTGTTGCCGCAGCACCGACCCGCATGCTGCCGGACGGATGGCCAAAACATACCGCATCGCGCTGACCACCACCGGCCGCGAGGTTGACCAGCGTGCCTGGAATCGCTGCCGCCGTGGCGATGGCGACCGACGCCGTTCCCATCATCGCGTGATGCAGCTTGCCCATCGACATGGCGCGAACATTGAGATCGATGTCGTTGGCGTGGATCGACCTTCCAGCCGAGGAAACGTAGTCCGCCGGTGCCGATACGAAGGCGACCTTCGGTGTGTGCTGGCGTGTGGACGCCTGCGAGACGTCGGCGATCAAGCCCATGCGTACCGCACCATGTGCACGAATCGCCTCGAACATCGCCAGCCGCTCGGCGCTTTCGTTGATATCGCCCTGCAATTCGGTGCCGATGCAGCCGATGTCTTTCGCATTGACGAAAATCGTCGCAATGCCGGCGTTGATCATCGTGGCTTTCAGGATGCCGACGCCGGGCACGTCGAGTTCGTCGATCAGTTTGCCGGTCGGGAATAACGCGCCACCATCGTCGCCATCGCCTTCCTCGGCCGGATCGATGAATTCCAACACGATTTCCGCTGCCGGAAACGCCACCCCATCCAGCTCGAAGTCGCCGGTTTCCTGCACCTGTCCATTGGTCATCGGCACATGCGCAACGATCGTCTTGCCGATGTTGGCCTGCCAGATGCGCACCATGCAGACGCCATCGCGTGGAACGCGTGCAGCGCCGATCAATCCATTCGCAATCGCGAACGGCCCGACGGCCGAACTCAGGTTGCCGCAGTTGCCACTCCAGTCCACGAAGGCTTCGCCGATCGCGACCTGGCCGTACAGATAATCCACGTCATGCCCTTCGCGCGTGGCCGGCGCAACGATCACCACCTTGCTGGTACTCGATGTCGCCCCGCCCATGCCATCGGTGTGCTTGGCATAGGCATCGGGACTGCCGATCACGCGCAGCATCAACGCATCGCGCGCCGGCCCGGACACCTGCGCTTCGGCAGGCAAGTCCCCAAGTCGAAAAAACACGCCTTTCGACGTGCCGCCACGCAGGTAGGTGGCGGGGATGCGGAGCTGTTGTTTGTGAATCATGGTGCTCAGTGCTTCGTCGTATTGAATGGAAGAATGATGGACTGCGGTACCAGGCGCTCGCGCAGCAGATCGAGTGGGCAATGCCAGTCGGGCTGGTAGCGGCCACCGGTTTTCAGCGACGGGTGCTTGTACATGCCGTTCCATTCGCGCAGCGACGCCTCAACCAGCGAGAAGTCGAGGGCTTCAAACCAGCCCCATGCACTTTGCTTGCGATCATTGAGCGACCCCAGCAGGCTGCGATCACGCGTCGCCGCAAAGGTGAAGCCGGCACAAAAACTATCCAGTTCATCATCCACCAACTCACTGTCCATTCCGAAATGTGCGCACAACGAAGCGAACTGCACTAAAGCGCGTTCGTGCAACGCGCGCAGCCCCGCAGCATTGCCGTTGAGGGTCAGTGTGGCTCCGGTCGCGCCGTTGAGCAGGATGACGTAGGGCTTGCGATTCCAGAAATTCAGATCGGCATACCACTCGCCCAGCGGATTGCCTTGGGGTTCTGGCTCAGGCGGCTTCGACGGCTGTTTGAGGCGCTTCAGCAGTTTGGCGGTGCAGCGCAGGACGGTCATTTCACCCGCACCTGACCGTTCATCAGCAAGGGGAGTAGCCAGTCGCGGAGTTGGGCGTGCTCGCTCATGGAACTTTCAGCATGCACGACAGCTTTGCCAATGCGTCGTCGACGATCCGGCCTTGGATGTTGATGTCACGGATGATCTCGGCCGGCGTGCGTTCGTCCAGCACCGTTGTCGCATTCGGATTGACCGCCTTCAGGTCATACACCTGTGCATCGATCGCGGAAGCCTGGGCTTCCAGATCACGCATGGCTTTCTCCTGCGTGCGGATAGCCAGTTCCTGCGCTTCGATATATTCTGACGATGCCTTATCTTTCTTCAGTCGCTTCAGGTCTTCCTTCAGGCGGACCGCAAGGGTCTTTATCTCGGCGACCTGATCCAGCAAGGGCTGCATGTCATCGCGCGCTTTGGATCGACGCGCCGCGAAATCCACGGTCCATGACCATCGGCCATCGCCTTGTGGTGTTCCGCGCGCTGCCAACTGACGTGCATAGCTGGGGAACGGCATTCCGGCATTGGTATCGTCTGCTTTCCAGTCTGCCAGCAGCGCGGTCGGAAGGGCATCGTCATCCAGTACGGTGCCGTCCTTGCCGAAGCCGAAATGCGCCAGCGTCATTGGTGTTTTCTTTCCGACCTTCACCCACGACAAGTCGTAGTACCAGATGCGTTGGGTCTTCTTGCCCTTGGTGAAAAACAGCAGGTTGGTTTTCACACCCGCACCGGCCGTGGAGAACACACCGCCGGGCAAGCTCACGATAGCCCACAGGTCACACTCGTCCAGCAGTTTGCGCTTGGTTTCGACGAACGCTGATTCGTTGGTGCGAAACAGAAGCCCTTCGTCGAGCACGAGGGCGCAGGTGCCGCTTGGTGCCAGCTCTGCAAGGATGTCCTGCACGAACAAGACTTGGGTAGAACCGGTCTCGAAAGCGAAGTTCTTTTGTGCGTCTTTGCCTTCCTTGCCGCCGAACGGTGGGTTGGTAAGGATCACGTCAAACTGGGCAGGTGCGTGATCGAACAGTGCTGCGTAAGTGGCGCGGCGCGTCAGCGAATTGCCATGCCATAGATTCGGTTGGTCAATTCCGTGCAGCACCAGGTTCGCCAGCGCAATCGGGAACACCAGGTTCTCCTTTTCACGGCCGAAAAAGGATTGGTGCTTGAGCTTTTCCAGATCGGTGCTGGCCGGCGCGCGGCCCAGTTGGCGCGCCATGTGCTCGTAGGCAACGGCAAGAAAACCGCCGGTACCGCAGCAGGGGTCGTACACCGTCTGGCCGAGCGCAGGATTCACCGTGTGCACCATCGCGCGGATCACTTCGCGTGGGGTGAAGAACTGGCCGCCGTCGGAGTTCTTCTCACCCATCTTCAGCAGCAAGTCTTCGTACACCTGCGACAAGGTAAAGAAATGCGTGTCATCAACATGATCGATACTGATTTCATGCACCCGATCAAGGATGTCGCGCAAGTTCGCCTCGTCATCGACGCGAACGCGCTCAACCGCAGTAAGGATGCGCCCGATGATGCGTTGCTTGGGTGTCGCTGTCGGGTTGGGCAGTCCGCTGCGGATGTCCATGTCCAGGCCGTGCAAATGCGGCAACAAGTCCTTGTTGATGAAATCGAACAGCCTGCCGTCGCCAGCGGCGAACAGTTCCTGCCGCTTCCAGCCCTGCGCTTTGCCTTCCGGCGTCTTCGGGTGACTGGACTTGTCCGACCAAGGCGCTGCCCAGTCCTGCCAGCGGTAGGGTGAACGCAACGCGGGCGAAAACTCCGCGCCTTGCACCTCGGCCTGCTCGGCGTCGCGTGATTCCTGTGCATCAAGAATGCGCAGGAACAGGATCCAGGTCAGCTCGGGTACGTATTGCAAGGCGCTGGCGCAATTGGAGCGCCGCATGATGTCGCACACGCTCTTGACGAACGCCGACAGCGATTGCGTGCTGGCGATGGACTTGGGCTCTTTTTTTGCAGATTCTTTCGTTGAGCGCGGCATTACTTTTTCGTCTTGTTCTTGAGCTGTTTCTTTATGGCCGACTCAAGCTGCTGGATGCTCTTGTCTGGTGCTGCGCCGGAGCCAATCGCAACCATTGTGAGCATATCCTCCATATGGTCTTCCGCCGACTCCGTTCGTCCTGAGCCTGTCGAAGGATGAACGGCACAACCTGACGAACGCGCCAGACGGGAGACCTCGGCCCAGTCCCCGCGCATCATCGCCTCCTTCTTCTTGCGGCTCCAACCCTTGATCTGACGTTCCGCAGCCAGTGCTTCCTCGCGCCTTTCGAACGTTTGCGAGAAAACCAGCACGACGGGTCGACGCTTGAACGTGTAGCAGGTCGAGATGGCTCCGCTCTCGTGTTGGGACATGCGCCGCTCGAGGTCGTCGGAGTGCCCGGTGTAGTAGCTGCGATCGGCGCAGCGCAACACATACGTCCAGAACGGTTTCATGGCGAGGGTTCCGCAAATTCGTTCATCCTTCGACAGGCTCAGGACGAACGGACAGTAGCGAACGGAACAGCACGAACGAAATGGATCGCCTGCGCCAGAAAGCGTTGCGGCATGTATTTGATATCGACCATTTTGCGCATGTCCGCAAAATGGTCTTCCACCGGCTGCCCGCTGTTGCGACAGGCTTCGCGGGCCTTTTCCAGCACGGGAACGAAGTTTCGCCACTGTGGATAGTCCAGCAGTGGCGCCAACTCGCGAGCTGGCCAGTATTCGTTGCCGTCTTCGTCGTGCTGACGAATGCCGTCGAAAGTGGCGTGATGTTGTTTCTCGATCCTGCTTCCGGTCATGGCGTGTCTCCCTTTGTACTGAAGGCCTGCGCAAGCAAGCGTTGCGGCATACGTTTGATCTCGGCCAGTCGCGCAGCAGCGGCTTGCTGGATGGCATCCACTTTGGCGAGCTGGGCTTTCAGGCGCTCGACGATACGGCGTTGTTCGTCGATGTTCGGTGAGGGGATTTGCAAGGCGTTCAACAGCCCGCCGTTCAAGTTGGCTTGATTGCCGCCACGGCCTTCGGACAGGTTACGCAAAACTTCGTACGAGGCCATCAGCCAGTGATACAGAAAGTCGGTGTCCCAGGTGTCGTTTGGAAAGATCGCGAAACACGCCTGATTGGTGGTGGCCGCGATCTCCAGAATGGCTGACTGCCCACGTGTCTTGCCTTGTCCGTACATCGCAACAAGTATTGTTCCGGGTGGCAGCAACGTGAGCGAGCATTCGGCCAGCGCTTGCCGTGAGACGGCTTCTTCGGTGGCAGTGATCGCCGCAAAGGCGACTTCGCCGGTTTTCACCCAAGCGATTTCAGCCGGTGACCAAAAGCGTTTGTCGCCACGTGGCGGCGTGGAGCCGCTGGTGGTGCGTGCGTGTTTGCCCAGAACCTTTCGTGGCGTGTCGCGCAAGGCCTCGAAGGTTTGCCGCAACAATCGCGTACGCAGTAGTGCCGCATCTTGCAATTGCTTCTGCGCTGCCTGCAATGCCGTTTCCACTTCGGCAAGCTGGGCTTTCAGGCATGCAGCGATTTGGCGTTGCTCTTTCAAGCCTACTAGCGGAATTGCGAGTGATCCGATTTGCTGCAAGCTGACATTCGGAATTGCACCGCCCGCTACGCGCTCGCCGAATCGGGATTGATAGAAAGGAGAGCGAAGCAGCAGGCACAACCATTCAGAGCAGACCTGCGACTGATCGCAACGGATGAACGCGACCGCCTGATTGCAGTTGGCAGCCTGTAAGTCACTTCCCAGAAATCCGATACGACCGATGGTTCCGGCGATAGTCACCAGAACATCGCCGCTGCGTAACGCAGAACGATTTAGTTTTTTGTGTGCAGCGATACTGATGTAATGGGTCGCAGACGTAGTATCCACTTCCCCTCCGATCACATTCTCCCCTCGAATGAAGGGAATACCGGATTCCGCGAAAGCCAAGCCGATTGAAGTTGGGGTCGTGCCTTTCGAGATTGTCGTGGCAAGCGCTGCGAGAGTCGAAAAGCTCATACCCCAAACAACCTCGCCTTCGCGTCCTGCATCACATCCACCGGGTTGCCCAGCATCCGCAGCGCATCGATGCCGCCGGCTTGCGCAATTTCCGGTACGTCCCACAGCGCACTGCTTTCCAAGGCCTCGGTACCGTCCTGGGCGAACTGGGCACCGAAACCACGCAACACGATGGCGGACCTGTTGTCCATGTTGGCGAACCAGCCAGCATTCGCGCTGAGGTATTCCGCGCCGCGTTCGCGCCGCTTCAAGGCTCGCGCGTGGTAGCCGTGATGACCGAAGAAGTCGTACAGGTCGAAGTCGACCATGCGGTCGATATCGCGGATGACTTCGGGACTGAAATTGTCGCCCAGCAGATGATCGATCAGTTGGCGGCGCTTCTGCTGGGTGATCCATAGCGCGCGGAACTCATCGAGGTTGTGCGCCTCGCTCAGCACGCGCGCGATCACCTCGCGTCGATACTCGTCGACCGGGATCGGCGTGGCCTTGCCGTCGCGGTTGACCAGGATAAACCGGCCTTGCGGAGTAACGCGGACGTAGTACCCGTCGATTTCCGCGACGTGCCGTTCATCACCATCACCGCCTTCCCCGTCACCACCTTCCGTTCCATCACCTTTGCCGCCGCCCGAGCGCGGCGGTGGGGTGATGAACTCGGTGCCGAACAGGTCGGTGACGCCGGTGTAGTCGTAGAGCCAGAATTTGTATTTCCGGGTTTCCTCGTGGATGCGCGTGCCGCGTCCGACCATCTGGTAAAACTTGATCGACGATTGCAGGTAGCGGAAGAACACCACGGCGTTCAGGCGCTCAATGTCGACGCCGGCTTCGAGCAAGTCCACCGTGCAGGCAATGAAGGCGCGTTCGCCGCTGCCGCGTAGCGTGTCGATCTTGTCTGCGCCAGCGCTGGCCGTGCATTTGAAGGCGTAGTCGTCCTTGCGCTCGCGGCCATTCTTGCGGCACCAAGCGGCGTAAAGATTGTTCATCTGCATCGCCACGCGATCGGCGTGCAGGTCGCGGGTACAGAAGATGATGACCTTCTGCTCCGGCCCGCCGTTTTCGCACAACAGGCGGAACAGGTCTTCACACATCTTCGGTGTGCGCAGGTCGATGAAGAGTTCGTTGTCGAAGTCCTTGCCGGTGTACTCACTCCTGGTCAGGTCTTCTTCGGTGAGTGGCTTGCCGGTCTTGATGTCGCGCACACCGGCTTTGAGGATGTCCGCGCGAGTGAATACACGCGCATCGATGTCCGCCTTGCGCTTGACGATTTCACAAGCGGCCAGATAGCCGTCTTCCTGTGCCTGCGCGAGCGTGTACTCGTAAACGGGTTCACCGAAGTATTCGATGTTGTGAGCAGTAATGGTCTGGTCGGCCTCTTGCGCAGCATTGACCTCCGTTTGCGCGTGTTTTCGCTCTATCAGTTTGCGCGGCGTGGCAGTCAGGCCAAGATGGATGGCGCTGGGATTACGCGTGAGCACTTGTGACCACTGACCCCACGCGGAGCGATGGCATTCGTCGATGATGATGATGCTGAAGGCGTCTTCGCCGTAGTGATCGGTCAGGAAGCTGCCGTCGCCGTTGTCGTCGATGCCCAGCGTCTGGTAGGTGGCAATCTGGATGCGCGCATTGGCCGCCGCATTCTGCCCGCGCACAGTCTGCACAATGCGTGCGTTGCCGCCGAATGCCGCCTTGAGCTTGGTGTGGGCCTGTTCGCGCAATTCGTCGCGGTCGCACAAGAACAGCGCCGGCTTGGGTAGAAGCCCTGCCTGTGCCATGCGCCACAGCAGGTTGGTGGCGATGATGGTTTTGCCCGCGCCGGTGGCCAGCGTGAGCAGTACGCGTGGGTCGTGGCCTGCTTGTCGTTCGAGAATAATTTTCTCGAATGCAGCGCGAATGGCGGCGTCCTGGTAGTAGCGGCTTTGCGCCCACGCCGGGCTATCGGCTTGGAACAGCAAGGCGGCGTCAGGCGTCGAAAGGTCGATGCCCTTGTCGCGCGCATAGCGAGCGCACAGGTCGGCATGGAGCGGGAAATCATCGAGTGGGTGCGGACCGGTCTGCTGGCCGCTGGGCTTGTCGTAGTCGCCGTAGAGATGGCCGTTGCTGGCAAAGACGTATTGCACGTCGAAGCGTTGGCAGTCGGCATAACCCTTGGCTTGCTGCATGCCCTTGAGTGGATCTTCGCTTTGCTTCTTGGCTTCCAGCACGGCCACGGGCAGCGCCTTGGGCATGTCGCTCACTTGCACACAGAGCAGGTAATCGGTGCGACCCGCGCGTCGGCCACGGCGACCTTTTGGGCCCGTCGGTTCCACTGGCGCGGGTGTTTCCAGCTTGATGCGCTGTGGGTCGTCATAGCCCTTGCTGCGCAGGACTGGGTCGATAAGGTGGAAGCGGGTTTCTTCCTCGTTGAAATTGCTCACGCGGATTCCCTCATCAACGCTGGAATTTCGCATTCTCTAAACAGCGCCAGAACGATCCACGTGAACATCACGGCGCAGTTTTACCTTCGGCGATAGCCCGCAATTCCGCAAAAAATGCCTCGTCGACGATTTGCCCATGCCCGGAATTGAAGCCATCCAGCAGCATGCCTCTCAGCGTTGCCACATCGCTCTGCTCGCAGGTCAGGTCGTGCAGGTATTTGCTGCTGGAACCATAAGCACGTTCCGCTGCTTGCGCATCGGTAACCGCGTTCATGTCGTCGCGCAGGGAGATTTTCATGGTGGGCATGGCGCACTTTGATGGCTGAGACTGCCATCAAAGTTTGCGCGGCAGGGAAGTGGGACACAAGCCAACAGCCGTAGCTGGGGCCGCGCGCTACATCAGGCCGCCCGCTTTCAGGCGGCTTGGCTGGACTCCAAAAAATCCTGCGCGAAGCGTTGCAGTACGCCGCCGGCTTCATAGATCGAGACTTCCTCGGCGGTGTCGAGGCGGCAGATGACGGGTACTTCGACGCGCTCGCCATCGCGACGATGGATGATCAGACTGAGCGTTGCGCAAGGTGTGCGTTCGCCGATCACGTCGAAGGTTTCAGTTCCATCGATGGCCAGCGTGTGGCGCGTGGTGCCGGGTTGGAACTCCAGCGGCAGCACGCCCATCCCTATCAGGTTGGTGCGATGGATGCGCTCGAAACCTTCTGCGGCGATGGCTTCGACTCCCGCCAGTCGCACGCCTTTCGCGGCCCAGTCGCGCGAGCTGCCCTGGCCGTAGTCGGCACCGGCGATGATGATGAGGGGTTGCTTGCGATCCATGTAGGTTTCGATCGCTTCCCACATGCGGACGACTTCGCCCTCTGGCTCGATTCGCGCGAGTGATCCTTTCTTCACCACGCCATCGACGACGGCCATTTCGTTGACCAGTTGTGGATTCGCAAACGTCGCGCGTTGCGCGGTCAGGTGATCGCCGCGATGGGTCGCGTAGGAATTGAAGTCTTCCTCCGGCAAGCCCATCGAGGTGAGGTACTCACCGGCCGCGCTGTTCGCCATGATGGCGTTCGATGGCGACAGGTGATCGGTGGTGATGTTGTCCGGCAACACCGCGAGTGGACGCATGCCGGTGAGGCTGCGTTCGCCGGCGAGTGCGCCTTCCCAATACGGCGGACGGCGGATGTAGGTGC
>JBATAQ010000148.1:0-27923 GCA_049661925.1 Dokdonella sp. | reverse complement strand
GCCGGCATGTCTTCGAAGACATAGCCGGAAATCCGGAACGGGGCCTTCATCGGCAACGGTTCGTTGCGCAGCGTCATGCTGACGCGCGGTGGGGCGGGTTGGCTCATGAGTGCTCCGGTACTGGCGGGGGCGAATCGGCCGTGGCGCAGACGCCGCGGCCGATTCCATACTTAGTAGTTGGCGGTGAAACCGGCGAGCCCGAAGGCGTAGGACACCCACAGCACCGTCAGGCAGGACAGGAACAGCACGATGCTCCAGAGCTTCGCCGTCCAGCGACGATTGCTCCTGATCGTTACCCATGTACTCCACGCTGCGACCAGGGTCGCGATGGGAAACACGATCAACGCCGCGATGCGAAGCAGGCTGACGATCCAGTCGTTGCCCGCATTGAGGCGGTCGAAATTGCTCAGCAGCATCGACAGGAAAATCATTGCTGCGAAGATCGTCACCAAGGTGACCAACGCTGCGAATCGAACCGTGCGATGAGCCTTGCGATCCATGCCGGAAAGTCGGTACGGCGCTTTGTAATGGCGCCGCACCAGCGCCGAGACGGGCCACGCGAGCACGGTCAGCGCCAACGCCAGAAGCGCGACGATGAAGGCAGGCACCAACCACGCAGACGACTTCCACCACGGCACGCGATCAAACAGCATGAACGGTGAAATCGGCTCGACGCCGAAGCGTTGCACCTTGCCATCGACGACCTTGGCAGCAAGGCGATTGCCGCTGTTGATGTCGCGCCAGACATAGGGTGCAATCTCGCGCCATTTGATGGCCTGACCACCGAGATCAGTGAGCGAAGGCAGTGAAATGCTGCCGTCCTTGGTCAGCACCACCTTGGTCTGGCCGGCGAGATTGGCGAGTGACGTGAACGTATCGTTGGAGCGGCGACTGTTCTCGTAGACGCCGAGCATCTGCTGTGCATGTAGTTTCGCGGTTGCCACATCCACCGTGCCTTCAGAAATCGGTCCGGGCAAGTATCGATCGGCGAACTGCTTGAACAAGTCACCGCGAATCTTGCCCGCCACGCCTTCCTTGCCGGGGCTGTTGAACGACACGAACAAGCCCACGCCGTCGTCGAGGAACAGGTACAGGTCACTGTGGAACCACTGCGTGTCGCCGGCATGCGCAATGACGCGATGGCCATTGATGTTGTCTTCGTAAAAACCAAGCACCATCCGGTTGAGCGGCGGCAGGATGTCCAGCCCACTCGTGTGCATCTGGACCGCAGTGCTTTCCTTGAGGATGCGTTGGCCCGCGTACTCACCATTCTGCAAGTGCGCGATCATGAAACGGCCCATGTCCGCACCCGACGCCGACAGGCTGCCGGCTGGCGCTGGATTGACGATCTCGAATCCTTGCGGTTCAACCACGCCCGGCTTGTATCCCTTCGACATCAACGGTTGCAGCGCCGGTGGCAATGGCTGGCGGAAACTTGAGTGCTGCATGCCGAGCGGCGCAAAAATGTGTTGTTCAATATAGTCATCAAATGGTTGCCCTGACACGCGCTGCACGATGTAACCTGCCAGCGTTGTTGCGTAGTTCGAGTAGGACGGTGTTACGCCCGGGGCAAAGATGCGCGTCGGTACCCAGTGCTTCACGTAGTCGCCGAGCTCGATCGCATCCTTGGGATTGGATGTGATCAATCCGCGCGCCGTTTCTTCAATGCCACTGGTGTGGGTCATGATGTTGCGCAACGTGATCGGCTTGCCATCGCGCGGCGGAATCTTGAAATCCAGATAGGCATCGATGTCGGCATCGAGGTCGACCTTGCCTTCCTCGACGAGCTGCATCACGGCGGTCCAGGTGAACAGCTTGGAAACCGAGCCGGGGCGGAACAGCGTGGTCGCCGGATCAACTGTCTTGTGCTCGGCAACGTCGGCGTAGCCGTAGCCTTTTTCCAGTAGCGGCTGGCCATCTTTCACCACGACAACGATGGCGCCGGGAATGTCACCGCGACCGATCGCGTAGGGCATGAAGCCGTCAAGCCAGGCTTCAAGGTCCACCCGGTTGAGGTTGGGTGACGTTGACAGCGGCGTTACAACGGGCGCAGCGGCAGGCTCGACCGCAGGTGCCGGCGCTGGCACTGCGTCAGCTTGACTGACGGCGAAGGCACTGCACGGCAGTGCGATGAACGCAGCCAGCAGGCTGGCGAGGACAGGTTTGAATCGCATCGGAAATCTCCCCAAGGATCGGTATCAGGCAAGGCAACGGCGGCTGCAAATCGTGTCGCCCAAACAGTCGAACAGGCCATTGGCCTGTCTCGCAATGATGATCCTGATTAGAGAAATGTCAACCTGCGTGTCAAGAATGGCAGCGGCGATGCCTCGCCGTCGTAGCTGCGGACAGGGCGTGCGCTTGGCGCGAATCTGTCATCATCCCGCAGCCGTCCACTCAGGGAAACATCCACGCGAATGAGCGCGCAACGCCCCAATGAACATCCGACCATCGGCAGCCTGCTACGCGCCGTGCGTGCCCGCAACGACTGGACGCTGAAGGAAATGAGCGAACACTGCGGCATCCCGCTTTCCACGTTGTCCAAGGTCGAGCACGACCGCCTGACCCTCACCTACGACAAGCTGCTTCAGATCAGCCAGCGCCTGAACATGCGCATGTCCGAGCTGTTCGCCGAACAGGATGCCGACGCCGACAGGGCGATCACGGCGCGTCGCAGCATCGGTCGCATCGAAGACGCCATCCGCGTCAACACGCCCAACTACGACTACTACTACCTGTGCCCGGAATTGCGCCGCAAACGCATGATCCCGGTGCTCACGCGAGTGCGCGCGAAAAGCCTCGGCGAGTTCGGCGAACTGGTCCGCCACCCCGGCGAGGAATACATCCATATTCTGGAAGGCCAGGCCGAAATCCATACCGAGTTCTACGATCCCATCGTGCTCAAGGCCGGCGAATCGGTCTACATCGACTCCAACATGGGCCACGCCTACACCGCCGCCGAAGGTTGCGACGAAGTGCTGTTGCTGGGCATCTGCTCCAGCGCTGACGAGCAGTTGCTGGAATCACTGATGACCTTGCATGTCGATGAATCAAAGGTCGCGAATACAGCGCCAAAGCGAATCGCCGCACCGTCGGCAACGCCAACGCCGATCAAGCCGCACGACAAGCGCAAAGGCAGCCGCCCAACGACTAGAGAATCAGGCCTGACGTCGCTTAGCAAGTAGCAACCGGTCGCGTATGCCGACGCCTGGACTGGCGTGTCATTCCACGGAAAAAAGCCTGATCGGTGAAGATCGGGCTTCCTGCGAACCGTGGAGCTGGGGGAGTTGAACCGCCGGGATTCAGCCGCGGCGTTGCCCGCGTAAGCGCAGTTTCGAGCCCGCGAGCAGCAGCAGCAGCGCAGCGAGCAGGATCAGCCATTGCGAATCCAGCAACGGTATTGAATGCACCACATTGCCCTGGCAGGCGTCGAACACCGGTACCGGATCGGGGCCGCTCCACGCTGCGATCATCGCGGCCGCATCGTCGCAGTTGATGATGCCATCGCCGTTGAAATCGCCGGCGCGGCAGCTTTCGGGATCCGCACCGGCAGCGAGGCATTGGGTGAGGCGTGCGCCATCCTGCGCATCCAGCACACCATTGCCGTTGAAGTCGCCGCGCAGAAAGCCGTTCAGCGGGATCGTGGCTGCGGCCATCGTGATCGGCGCGGCACGACCGCTTTCCTCCCAAAGGTCATGCAGGGTCTGGCCCCAGTGGTCGGTATGGTTGGCGTCGCGCAGGGCTTCGATGTAATGCCGCGTGACGGTCTGGTAGAGCACGGTCACTTCGGCGCTGGTTGCCGCTGGCGGAATCCAGAAATGCGCATCGTCCCAGTACTGGCCATCCGCGTAGTGGCGACCAACCGTAGGCGCACCGGCGGCCGCGAAGTTGGCGTTGTCGAAGCCGCGTGGTGGAATGCGGGTGTCCTTGACGATCGTATCGGCCAGCGCCATACGCGTCGTGCGCCCCGGCACACCTCCGGTCGCCGCCGCAGCCGCATCGGACAGTCCTACGGCCATTTCATAGACAATCGTTCCGGCCTCGTCGAGCTCGGCGCTGACCGGGTCGTAGCCACCGTACTCACGCAGAAGGTTGCCGCCAATATCGCGCAAGCGCACTTGCACCCAGGCGCGACGACCTTCGATATGGCCGGTCGGCAGCTTGTGGCCACTCTCGTTGGTAACGCGTGCGCGCAGCACGCCGCCGGCGTCCTGGGCCAGATCCAGCGAGGCTGCACGACTGAGCATGTCGTTCGCTGCGGCCATGCCGACCGCCAGTGCATCTTGATCAACAGCCGGGTCATCGGCGTAGTAGCGGCCGATGATGTCGAGTACCCATGACGAAGCACCGGCGAAATCGTGACTGCGAAGGTCGGCACGTGGCGGAACGAAGTTGCAGGCGAGACCGGCACGTACCGGCATGTGGCAATCCTGGCAACTCGAGACGAGGCCGCCACCTTCGCCACCGAAACGACCCGCCATGTCGACGCCGCCAGCCGCGAATGCCGACAGCTTCCACTCGGTGTAGGTGCGTTCCAGCGGGAAGTGGCTGGCCAGATCCTCGCTCTCGGGCGGCGTATCCAGCGCGTTGTAGCGATAGCTTCCATCGACCTGGCGCGATACCGCGACATTGCCCACGTCATGGCAGGTTCCGCATAGCGCACTGCTGCGGTGATACGGAGAAACCAGCAGTTCATGCGACGGCAGGGCGTCCGCGCGTGGCCCACGCCGCACGCCATCCGGATCGAGCACAAATGTTGCATTACCGATGTACGCGGGAACTGCTTCGAGCGCAGCCAGAACCGTGGCATCGCGGGGCGGGCTTGAACCCGCCACGTATCGAGGATCGACCATGGCATGGCAGAAATGACAATCGACGCCGTCGCGGTCACGCTCGCTCAATGTGCTGCCGTCGGCGACGACGACATTGCCGCTGACCACGGCCATCGGCACATGGCAGCGCAGGCAGAAGTAGCCGACGTTGGCGACATCCTGGTTGGCTGTGGCGAGCTGGGCGAAGAACAGCGGATCACGACCGCCATTGGCCATCAGGCTGCCTTTCCAGCTTGCGTAGGGCTCGCCGCTGGTGCCGGTATTGGAATGACACGAGGCGCAGGCTTGTGGGGGCAGGAACGAACCGGCATGCGCATCGCCGACCTGGGTGCCGGACAGATGGAAATCGCGCAGGGTGGCGGGAATCGGATCGGCAAGAGCCAGCGCCGAGCAAGCCAGAAGTATCAAGCCAGTTAGCGAGAGCCCGGCAAGGGCGCGCAGCTTCAGAATTCGATGGATCGGGTTCATTGCGCGTTCCGTGATCGGCAGTCCGATGATGCTCGGTTGCCGATCACGCGTGCGCCTTGACCTGTGTCAAGAACTCCCGGATGAATCGGGAGTCGCAAACGATGGCTACTTCTTCAGAGCCCAAGCCGAGCACCAGCCCTTGGGCGCAACCGAGAAGCCGGGGAAGATTGTGCAGCCGTTGGTCGCGGCAACGTGGAACTGGCAGTTGTCGCAGAACCGGTCTGCCTTGTGCGTGGACTGATCCGACTTTGTCGCATCTTCAACATAGTGCAAGGCTTTGGCTTGCGCGTTGGTCATCGGCAGCGGCGGCAAGGCGGCGAATGCGTGCTTGGGCATCAGCGCAATCAGCGGCAGGGCGGCTGCGGCGGCAGAGCTGCGAAGTAGAAAGCGACGGCGCGCGGCATCGGTAATATTCATGGTGATCTCCCTGTGGATTGGCTGGTTGAATGGCGTGGTTCGTTCATTGTGGTCACTGGTCCCGGCTTGTCCTGTGCCAGCCACCGGCTGTGCCGGACTTGCCCAAAACCGTCCCGGATCGTGCTCGTATCAAGTCACCACTGACTTGTTGGGTGAACTTTGATGCGCCGTAAAGAGCGAGGCAGCAGAGTAAGCAAGGAGCGGGCTTGTCAACTTGACGCCGATCAAGACGAGACTGCATTTTTGTCGTCAGGTTCGTCCCCAGGTCCAGCTATGGCCGCAGGGTTGAACGCATCCGAATAGCAGGCATCGATACCAAGTCCACGAGCGAGGAAATCGGGCACCGCTGCCTCGACCATCTTGACCGAGCCGCACACATACGCCTCGTAACCGGTCAGATCGGCGTGATCCTCAAGCATGGCCTCGTGGACCAGCCCGGTACGGCCATGCCACATGTCACTGTCGGACGGCGTCGAAAGTACCGGCACGATACGGAAATTGGAATGCTCGCGCGCCCAGCTTTCGGCGAGTTCGAGCATGTACAGATCATTGATGTCGCTGACGCCCCAGTAGAGCTCGATCGGTCGCTGCACGCCACGATGGAAGGCATCCTCGACGATGCTCTTGATCGGTGCGAACCCCGTCGCGCCGGCCACCATGAGCATGGGCCGGGTTCCGGCATGAAGAGTGAAACGCCCGATCGGGCCTTCGAAGTCAATCGTGTCTTCGACCTTCATCTGTTCGAACACATGAGTGGTGAAGCGACCGCCCGGAATCAGCCTCACATGCAGTTCGATCAGGGCGTTGTCGTGCGGCGGATTGGCGAACGAGAACGCGCGTCGCTCGCCATTGTCGAGCAGAATATTGATGTACTGGCCGGCGACGAAGTCGATGCGCTGACTGCCCGGCAGCGAGATGTACAAACGCATTACCGTTTCGCTGAGACGCTCCATCTGTTCGACCCGGCCCTGATAGCGTTCGATGGTCGAGTGCTCGCCTGATCTGAGACTTTCCACCGGTACCTCGAACTCGAGATCTTCCAGCGGCACCGCGCAGCACATCAGCGCCTTGCCCTCGGCTCGCATCTGTTCGGTCAACGCGTTTGGCTGGTAGGGTCCGTGATCAACGCGGCCATTGAGTATCGTGCAAATGCAAACTCCGCAACCGCCGTTGCGGCATTCATAGGGAAGCGCGAGTTCCGCGCGCAAGCCCGCCTCAAGCAGGGTTTCGCCATGCCGGGCATTGACGTTCTCGGGGCCCGGATGGATGGCCATTTGATAGATACGTTGGGCGTCGCCCTTGTTTCGACGTCGGCTCAGCCATGGCATGACGACGAGCAGTCCGGTGCCGATGACGACCAAAGCCCAGGCCGCTCCAAGCGACCAGTGGTGAACCAGCGGGAAAATCGCCAGGTAGAACCAGTCCAGCCCGACCGAAACAACCTCATTGGCGAGATCGGCGGCACCGCCCTGACTGTGTACCGGCACGACCAGCGACATCACAAGCAGAGTCAGCACAAGGCCGATCGTGATCGGACGCGGTGGTTGCGTACTTGCCTTGGGCACTCGCTGGATGTGCACCCACATCATCAGCAAGCACAACAGCGGTGCGCCGATATGCACGAAGGCAAGCAGCGAAAACAGACGATCGTTGACGCGTGAGGGATCCATGAAGTTGCGGATCAGCGTACCGCCGAACCCGGGCAGCCAGTCCAGCCATTCGAAGCTGGTGACAACGACGTACTGGGCGAGCTTGTCCCAGGGCAGCATGTAGCCATTGATGCCCGAGATATAGACCAGCCAGATCAGGCTGACGCCGGTCAACCAAGAAAACGTACGGAAGCCGTGAATCTTGTCGAACGCGAAGTGGCGCAGCATGTGCAACAGCATGATCACGACCATGGCATCGGATGCATAGCGGTGTGCACTGCGCAGGATTCCACCGAAAAACCATTGGCCGTCGGTCAGCGCCTGCACCGAGCCATAGGCACCCACGACACTGGTGTCAAAGAATGCGTATAGATAAAGACCACTGCCGGCGACGATCCAGAACAGGAAAAAAGTGATCGAGCCGAGGTGATAGAACGGATTCAGGCGATCACCAAAGGCGCGGTTGAACAAGGCCTCGACAAGCATGAACACGCGGCGCAAGCCGTTCTGCAGAACCATGATCATGACGTGCTCCTCGCTGAACTCTCTGTGCCGGCGCTGCCGCGCAGGGATTTCCAGACCACGACCACGAACATCAGTCCTCCGATAATGGCAATCAGCCCGCCGAGACCCATCAGCCCCATGCCGGCGATCTCGGCCTTGCTGTGCAGAACCTGTTCGGCACCCGCGACCTTGCGTTGCACGCCGTAACCGCCGGACCAGACCAGGCCGATGATGTGCATCAACTGGCCGCTGCCGTAGAGGATCGGTTGCCAGCGCGCGAGGCGACCTTGTGGCGTCTGATAGCCGAGCTTGGGCAGCAGCAGATAGACCAGGCCCATCAGGGCAAGGGTCACGCCGACGATGCAACCGTGGTAATGCGCCGGAATCTTCACATTGTTGCCGCTGATGAACGTGCCGATCACGCCACCGGCAGCAAACAGCAGCATCGAGGCGATCAGCGCGGAACGCAGTGCATCGTGTCCAGGCTCGCGCGATCGCGGTGATCGGAAGAGACCGACGACAACGGCGAGTCCGACCGGCACGATCGAGATGCCGCCGCCCAAACGCATCGCCCATGTGTGCAGGTCGCGATGCTCGACGCTTGCGACATCGTGCGCGAGGTAGGCGTAGGGCGTCACGAAAACGAAAACCAGCGCGAGCACGAACAGCAGCAACGCGATACGCGGGCTCAAGGGCAGGCGTGCGCCGACTGCGCTGGCCAGCCACAGCCAGGCAACCAGCATCAGCAAGGTCCAGGTGAACTGCAGGGCATGACCGCCGCCCCAGAAAGCGATTTCGTAGTAGGCCTTGCCTTCAAGGCTGGCCGGTGTCAGAAACAACGATGCGGCGAAGGCGATCAAGGCGACAGCGGTCGAGACGACACTCGCGTTCAAGCCGAAACGCAACGCCCCGCTGCCATCGAGGTCGAGGCCGAGGGCGGGTGCGGCGAGCAGGCTGCGAACGACGAGCAAGGCGGCACTGCCGCCGAGGATGCCAAGACCCGTCAGGAAGACCGTTCCATCAAGCACCGGAATGTAATTGGCCATGATCGGCTCGCCACCATCGACAAACGGCGCGATACCGATCAGTAGCGTGCCCGCATAAGCGAGCACCAGCGCGAGCCAGGCGAGCGGCGTGGCCCGTGGCCGACTGCTCAGGCTCCAGAGTACGCCGGACAAGGCCAGAAACCAGACCAATACCGACAGGTCGACATGCACGACAAGGGCAATGCGGAAGAAATCCGCAACAGGCAACAGGGCGTTCACGCCGGGTGTCCGCGAGGCCACCAGCAGGATCGAGTAGAAACCGGAAACCACGAGCGCGAGCAGGCCCAGCCAGAGCCAGCCACGCACCAGCGTGCGATCCGATGACCTGGCCAGCGACAGGCTGTAAGCGGATGCTGTGGATGCACTCACGCGCGCTACTGGATTGGTCGGGCTGGCCACGGCGTCGGCACTCATTGCAGGGTGATCCGGCGTTCGGCGGCATCGAAATCGACGACGAGGATTTCGGCGGGTGCGAGATCAACCTCTTCTTTCTGCGTGTAGTCGAACCCATCGCTGCGCGCGTTGTCCTTCATCCGGACTTCGATGAAATGCTTGCCGGCAGCTACTTCCAGTCGCCGATAGATGACTGCCGCCCCATCGCTGGAGAGTCCCGATGGTTGTGCGACCTGGCGATGGGCGAGGTTGCCGTCAACGTCGACCTCGACCGTCAGCGGCGAACGCTCGCGTGGACAACGCTTCGGCGCGCGCATGTTTGGCGGCAGCTTGGCCAGTTCGGCAGGAGTCTGTTCCACGCAATCGCCGAGCAGCTGGCCCTGATGACTGATGCTGATCTTGATCAGGGCGCGATCCGCAGCGAGATTCTGATAGACCGGCCAGCGTGAAAAAATGGCGATGAACACGGCGAGCGCCGCGTAGAGAATTCCCTGTCCAAGCCAGATGCCGAATTTGTTCATGGGTTGATTCCTGTGGCCGCATTGCTGCGCAGATCGTTGATTGCATCGGTCAGCATGGCGCGGTCGCGTTCGCCGGCAAAGACGACGCGATAATCCTTGCTCGATACGTTGCGTCGCAGGTGCGGTTCGCGTTCGCCACGTAGACGCTGTGCTGTCCATGTATTGCCAAGCCTGAATTCACAGGCACCTTCGGCGCAGCCGCTGATTATCACGCCGGCGGCACCGGCACGCAGCGCGTACTCGACGAATGAGGGTGGCAAAAGACCTGTGCAGAGCAGGTTATAGCCGGTCACATCGGGCTCACCGAGGTGCTCGACATCGAGACCGTGCTCACAACCGAATGCGATGATCTGTGGCGATGCGGCAGCCGCAAGTGTATTGAGCAGTGTTCGACGCAGCGTGTCGACCGATTGTTGCGGCATGTCGATCCCGTTGATCAGTTCGACGACGCTGCGAAACGGGGTCGCCGACGGGCAGGCACCGGCACAGATTCCACAGCTGGCACAACGCTCGGCCGCAACCACCGCAATTTGTCGGCCTGGCCGCCCATCCGGATGATCTTCGAGAGTGATTGCCGAATACGGGCAATCCTCGACGCAGCGTCGGCATCCGTTGCAATTGTCGGCATCGACCAGCGCGACCGGTATCGCGATCTTGCCCGGAAGCAGGGCCACGCCAAACAGGATCGCAAAGATGGCTGCGATCAACATCCATGTCGGTCGCGCGGACAGGACATCCGCCAGCGGCAGCAAGTGCAGAAGGATCCAGTCCATTGGCAAGGCGGTTGCCGTATAGCCCAGATCGGCCGGCAGCGCGCTCATGATTGGCAAAGCCAGAGCAAGGATACCGACGCTGGCGAGCACGCCGATCAGCAGGGGTCGAGGCGGCAGGATCTTCGGCCGCGTGATGCGTTGCAGGTGAAACCAGAGTCCGAACAGCAACAGCAACGGCACGCCAAGATGGACGAAGACCAGCAGCGAAAACAGTCGATCACCGACGGCATCGGTACTGAGAAAATTGCGAGCCAGTGATGCGGCCATCAGTGGCAGTGCATCAAGCAACTCGGCGCTGGCTACGGCGGCGTATTGGCCGAGCCTGTCCCAGTTGAGCCAGAAGCCGCCGATCCCGCTCACGTACAGGAAGGCGAGCAGTGGAATTCCGGTCAACCAGGTCACGCGGTGGTAGCGTGAATGATGGCCCATGACCCATTCGCGGACGAGGTGCAGCAGGGTCGCAATCATGAAGCCGTCTGCCGCATAGCGGTGCATGCTGCGTAGCCATCCGCCTATCAGCGGCTGGTCGCGCGACAACGAGTCGACCGATTGCCATGCGCCCCTGACCGAGGTATCGAACACGGCGTAGAGATAGATGCCGCTGAGCAACAGGATGGCAAACATCAAGCATGCGATCGCGCCGAGGTTGCGTAGCGGATTGCTGCCACCCGGAAAGATCCGGTCAAGAGACTCTTCCATCCAATCCCAGACACGCCGAATTACATGCGCGCTCATGCGTGCTGCAGGCGTTTACTCGCCCGATGCCGCCACCATTCCTGCAATCCCATGCTGAGCAGGATCAACACAAACGTCAGGAACCCGGAAATTGCAATATACAGAGAATAATCAACCCGATAGAGACCCGTCTCCGGATCGTACACCGAGCAAAGGATGCGCACCTTGGTCAGCATGTCAGTCAGCGAATTGCTGCTGCTGACCAACTGTCCACCGAGCAGCTTCTTGAGGGGTTCGCCGAGCGATTCGGGTCCGAACGCATCGCCGAAGACCTGTTGGCGGATACGGCCGGATGCATCCAGCACGCTGACCTGCAAGGTGTGATCGAATCCGATCGGTGTGGCCATGAAGCTGAAACCAAAGCTGCGTGATATGCCTGCGACATCGGCCTTGATCGGGCTGAGGAACGTCCAGTTCGGATCCCTGATGGACTGTTTGGCGGCAAACTCGCGCAAGGCCATCGGCGAATCGGTTGGTTGATCGAAGCCGATGCTGACGACATTGAATTGATCGTCACCAAACCGATCACGCATGGCATTGACCGCCTTGCGTAGTGCGCGTGAACTGGTTGGACAGATCCGATAGCAGCCGGTGTAGATGAAATTGACCAGCAGTGGTTTGCCGCGGAATGTCGATAGCGCGACCAGATTGCCGTTCTGGTCACGCATCGTGTAATCGGCCGGTTGCTGGCCGATCACGGCCAGGCTGTCGCTCAAGGCGAGCGCCTGATTCAGACCTTTGAGCTTGGCTTCCGGCGGCGCCTCCACCGCTGGGGGAGCCACGCGATTGCTGTTGTTTTCCACCGGTTGCGCGCGCAAGTCTGCGAAGCCAAGCGCGAACGCGGCGGCGACGAGGATCCGCGAAAGATTCAATCGATGGACTTGCATGGACCGCTATTCAACTATCTGAGGACTGCATCCACACAGGCGGCGACAAGGACCGCATTGAGCTGGACCAGCGAGGCGAGAAAGCTTGCGATTGCGGTCTTGCGGTTCTGTGTTTGCACCAGCCGCCAGGATTTATGGATGAACCAGGCACCGCCTGCAGCTGCGCCAAGCAGGTAAAAGACTCCGGCTCCGAAAAAAGCCGGCAGCAATGATGCAACGACCAATGCAATCGTGCTGACGAAGACGATGGAAGCCGCGCGCTTCGGTCCGACCACGACCGGCAGCATCGGGATGCCAGCGGCGGCGTAGTCGTCGCTGTTGGCAATCGCCAGACTCCAGAAATGTGGTGGTGTCCAGAGAAACAACACGAGAGCCAACAACCAGGGCAGCGGGCCTAGCTGCGGATTGGCGGCCGCTGCGCCAGCGAGCACGGCGAAGCTGCCGGAAAGACCGCCGACGACGATGTTCGTCCAGCTCCGGCGCTTCAGCCAGATCGTGTAAACCACCGCATAGAAGAATGCGCCGAGGAAAACGAAAAGCGCCGACTGCGGGTTGACCACCTGCCAAGCCACCGTCACCGCTGCCAGCAACATGCCGGCAAACAAGATCAACCAGGCCGGATGGTGATCCAGCCTTCCGCTTGCGAACGGACGCGTGCGTGTGCGCGTCATCAAGCGGTCGCTGCGATACTCGTGATAGTGATTGAAGGCACCTGCAGCTGCTGACGCGACCAGAGTGGCACCAGCCATCACCAATACCTGCAACGCGCTGGCATGTCCCGGCGTGAACACGTAGCCGACCACCGCCGTGACCATGATCAGGAAGCCGATGCGCAGTTTGAACAGGCTCAGTACTTCTCGCACCATGCCAGCGGCGGAACGCTCTCTCGTGACGCAAACCGTATTCATGTCAGAAAATTTTCCGTTGCAGCGGCTGGATCGGATTGCCGCTCCGGATCAAGATCACCGGAGCGGCGCGACGTGTTGAACTCAGCTCAGCCCCCACAGGGTCGACAGGTACTTCCAGTTGATGAAGTAGTAAAGAATGAACGATGCGAGGAACACCATGGCCAGGACGAACGTGCCTGGCGCGGCGAAACCGAGAGAGCCGTAGCTCTGCGCCGCGGCCGACGGTGCACCGACCGGAATGGGTGTCGGTTGCGAGCTGACCTTGTTCTGCACGACGCGCTTGCCCCAGAGCAGCGAGCCGACCGTCACATAGATGTAGATAGCGCCACCGGCAATCGCGGCGATGCCGGCAATCCCGACCAGACCCATCATCAGATAGGCCGCGCCAGGCCACTCATAGGCCAGGGCCGAACCACTGAAGGCCATGTCCCAATGACGACGTGAGACGCCAAGCGTGCCCGCTCCCATCATCAGCAGGCAGAAGAAATACATCGAGAAACCGAACAGGTAAGGCTGCCACCTGGCCAGGGTCGGACTGATGATCTCGCGCTTGAACAGGACTGGAATCAGGAAGTAGGTCAGGGCCATGAAGGACAAGGTTGTTCCGATAACCACGGTGGCATGGAAATGGCCCGGCACATAGATGGTGTTGTGGATGAGCATGTTGAGCTGCTCGGTACCCATCATCACGCCTGAAATGCCACCCAGGAAGCCGAAGCCGATGATCGAGATGAACACGCCGGAGAATGATGGATTGCCCCACGGTGCCTTGCGCAGCCATTCGAACAGGCCCTTGTTGTAGCCCTTCGCGCGCTGCGCTACTTCCATCGCACCCGGAATGGTCAGGCCATGGATCATCGAGGCGAGCACGGCGAAGTACATGAAGTAGCTGGTGTTGAGCACCTTCCACTCCGTACTCATGCCCGGATCGGACAGGATGTGGTGCGCGCTGGCCAGTTGCAGGAAGACGATGTAGAGCAGGAACGCGCCACGGCTGACCCGCTCGGACATCGGCTTGGCACCAAACACGACCGCCGCGACGAAGTACCAGATCGAGATATGCGCAGCGACGTTGATCTGCTGCGAGGAGTGCCCGAACGCCCACCAGATAACTCGGTAGATCAGCGGATCAACATGTTCGATCCAGCTCATCGACAGCATCCAGGTCGGAACCAGGATGATTGCACCCGATGCGATGGTGAACACGGCGATGATCGCTGCCGTGATCGCACCGAAGGTGACCAGCGGAACTGAACCCTGATAGGTCTTTTCACGCTTGGCCACGACCAGGGTGCCGAAAAACACGAAGCATCCGATCAGGGCGCCGACGGCAAACAGGATCAGGCCCAGATAGAACGACGGTGCGGCCATCATCGGCACGTAGGAGGTCATCATCACGCTGGAGCCGCCCTGATAGACGGCAACGTTGTTCATGATCGAACCGACCACCATCAGCCCGAATGCGGCCCAGGCGACTTTTGGTGTCGCGATGCGGCAGCGGAGCAGGGTCGATGCACAGAAATACAGCAAGGCGATCTCGAAGAAGATTATCCAGAACACCAGCATGTCGAGACCGTGTGCGGTCAAGACCTGGTAGAAGGTGCTGGCCTCAAGCCAGTGGATCGTCGGCCAGCGCGTCAACACGACGCCGATGGCGAGAATGCCGCCGATAAGTAGAAAGATGACGCCCGCAACGGCGTTCGCCAACACCAGCTTTTCCGCTTGCGACTCGAACTGCAGCCCTGAGCGTGGGCAGGTCCGGTACGTGGTTTCATGGGACATTGGCGGTTTCCCCCTTGACGTAGATGCGCCCAACCATGGTGTGATGGCCGATTCCGCAGAATTCGTTGCAAACCACCGAGTAGGTTCCACTCTGGTTCGGTGTGACTGTCACCACATGCTCGTAGCCAGGCACGATCTGGATGTTGATGTTGGCCGGTTGCAGGGAGAAGCCGTGGTTGTAGTCCATCGAGCTCAAGTGCAGTCGATAGGTCTGGCCATTCTGCAATTCGAGAATTGGCCAGAAATTCCACAAGCGCGCGAGCATGAACACATCGCTGCCAGGCGGTGGTGCGACGACCGGCGTCTCGAGCTCTGTCTCGGTACGTACGGTGTACTTGTCGACCATTGCCTGGGTCTTGGCGGCGAACAGTTCCGAGGTGGTCCGGTAGGTTTCGGTAGAGAGGTTCTGCTTACCGTAGATGTGCCAGTAGATCATCATGAAGAACATGATCAGGCACCAGATGAAGGCGATGGCGATCCATGTCCCTTCCACACGATCCAAAGGATGTTTCCACCAGAGCCGCTCGGTGGGGGGTAAAATTGCGCTCATGAGTTCTCCCCGGTTGACGCGAATGTGAGCTTATTTGGCGACCGGAATGGTCAGAATATCGATGACTCCCCAGAGGATGTAGACAACCATCGGCACCAGCACCCCGATGAACAGAAGCAGGAACGGGTTGTCGAGCAACTGCTGCATCTTCGGGATTTTTTCTTCGTGTGACTCTGTGCTTTCCATCGATTTCTCCGCTTCGTTGTCTGGCCATTGGCCGATCTGGCCAGCATCCCATTCAATGTGCACTCGATCCGTCGAGCCATGACCTGGATCAAGACTAGCCCAAAAAATCGCTGCGAGGGGATGCCAGTGTGCGAGTTGTCGAGGATGCTGCGCGGCATTCGGCAAGCACGCTGGAGCAGGACATGTCGTCCATGACCGCGAGCGCGGATCGTCCCCCGCGATAAAACAGCATGTGCGCCTGTCGTGTTGCAGGAGAATGCCGTATGCAGGCTCAGCGGGCGAGGAAGGCTCTGAGCGCGTTCAGTTGTTGCAGCATCACGCGCGGCTGATGCGAACCTGCCAGAGCGGCCACTCCGCGCCCTTCGGGATCGACGACGATGACCGAGGTCGTGTGTTCCATGCTGCGCACGCCGTTCGGTTCGATATGCTCGACGTAGATGATGCCAAGTGATCTTGCGAGGTGTTCAAGTTGATCAGGGTCGCCAGACAGACCGATCAACTGCTTGTCAAAGAAGGCCAGGTAGCTGTCGATCCTTTGCGGCGTGTCGTTCTTGGGATCAACACTGACAAAGATCATTTCGGGAATATCGGCGGACCCGGCGTTGACCATCAGCTTGCGCACGGTGGCTAGTGATTGCAGGGTCGTCGGGCAAATGTCGGGGCATTGCAGATAGCCGAAATAGAGCAGGCTCCAATGGCTCTTCAAATTCTCCTTGTCAAAGTTTTTGCCGTGCTGGTCGAGCAGATTGAACGCAGCGACGTCGCGTGCTCCGGGCCAGAGGATTGCCTGCACCTCAGGCGTTGCCGAATTCCAGTTCGTTGCCGATGGACGTCCAAGCGCGAACAGGACGACGATAGCGCCGAGGATAACCAGCGAGGCAAGGAGAGCGATTCGAGGAGTCATGGTTTTCACGCTTCACCAACATCGAAGGGCAAGTGATGTTTCATTTTCCATTGTCGTGGCAGCCCGATCTTCCGTGACCATACGACGTTTGATGGAATCGGGAGCTGGCGTTGCCGGACGAACAACCAGGCCGCATGACCGTTCACGAAATGGTTGAAATCGGGCAAGCTGATGGCAAGCTCCATTGGCAGAGAATCATTGCTTATCGACTGTATGCGAGTCGGCCAAGCACGAGCTTGATCCTGGTCATGTGCAGGGCGGATTGATGCTGGTCAAGGTCGCGCAGTCCGCTGCATGCGAACGTACCCACCCGTGAACGGAATAACATGCTGTGATGGATTTGCCGAACCTCCTGCCCCACGTCAACGCTACGCTGAATGCCACGGCGATGGTCCTGCTGCTGTACGCACGCGTGATGATCGCGCAGAAGCGCATCGAGCGGCACAAGCGCACGATGCTAGCCGCGCTCGCCGTGTCCGGTCTCTTTCTGGTCACCTACATCACTTACCACTACGTTGCGCCGATCTTTGTTTTTCGTGGGTACGGGTGGATTCGTCCCGTCTACTATTTTCTGCTGATCAGCCATGTCGTCATTGCGGCGTTGGCGATCCCGATGATCCTGGTCACAGCCTGGCTCGGCATCAACCGGCGCGACGCCCGCCACCGCGCCATCGCACGCTGGACCTGGCCGGTGTGGATGTATGTATCGGTATCCGGTGTTGTGGTGTACCTGCTGCTCTATCAAATCTATCGATAAACCGGCGCGCTCGTGATCCTGCCCGCGACCAGGTTGCATCGCCATGCCGACGAACAGTTGGCCCAATCATCGAGTTCTACCTCGCTTGCGAAACGACCGATAGATCCACGATGGGTCGAGCCCGGCAAAGTCATCATTGTCCTGGTCGGGGCTGGGCAAATTCCCCGGTATGCTCGCCGAGTAGCGGCGAGCGTTGCGACAGGGCGAGTTCGGCATCGGAGAAACGGATGGGTGTGCGTACGCCGGGGATATGACCGGCTTCGTGGTGTTTCGATTCCAGTTTCAGTTGCATGCCGCGATGGCGCACCTGTGGATCGGCGAAGACCTGGTCGATATTGTTGATGGGTCCGGCTGGCACGCCCAGGCTTTCGAACTGTCCGAGCAAGTCGTTGCGATCGTGCAGTGCAAGGGCCGCGTCAAGAATCGGAGTCAGTATGTCGCGATGACGAACACGTGATGCATTGGTGGCGAAGCGAGCATCTGTCGCCAAAGCGTGCTGGTCGATCACTGCGCACACTTGTGCAAACTGCGCGTCGTTGCCGACCGCCAACATGATATGTCCATCGCGCACCGCGAACACCTGATAGGGCACGATGTTTGGATGCGCGTTGCCGAGCCGAGTCGGCACTTCGCCTGAGACGAGATAGTTGAGGTTCTGGTTGGCAAGCATCGCCACCATTGTATCGAGCAAGGCGATATCCACGTGCTGGCCGCGACCCGTGCGTTCACGCATCGCCAATGCAGCCTGGATCGCGATGACGCCGTAGAGCCCGGCGCACAAATCGCCGATTGCCACGCCGACTTTTTGTGGTTGATCGTCGGCCTCGCCGGTGATGCTCATCAGACCGCCCATGGCCTGGATCATTGCGTCGTATCCAGCGCGTTTTGCGTAGGGACCATCCTGGCCAAAGCCGGTGACCGAGCAATAGACCAGTCGCGGATTGAGCGCAGCAAGCGATGCGTAGTCGAGTCCATATTTTGTCAGCGCGCCGACCTTGAAGTTCTCGATCAGCACATCGGCATCGGCGGCCAGGTCGCGTACCACTGCGACACCTTCCTCTGTACGCAAGTCGGCAACCACCGAACGCTTGCCGCGATTGCAGGCGTGGAAATACGCCGCGTCGCCCTCGCTGCCGTCTGCATTACGCACGAACGGTGGGCCCCAGCGGCGGGTGTCGTCGCCTTGTGGCGATTCAATCTTGATGACATCGCCGCCGAGATCGGCCAGGGTCTGGCCAATCCATGGTCCAGCCAGGATTCGCGAGAGTTCAACGACCTTGAGTCCGGCCAGTGGTGTTTGCGGGATTTCCATAAATCTTCCGGATCGGCAACCAGCATCATCGTAACGACCCGGGCAGCACGGCGCACTCACCGATCTGGCTCCATGCTGCGCAATAATCTGGCTCTATGCGCACGTCGCTCGCGCTCGCAAGCTGCGTGCTGCCATTGGAGTGTGATGATGACCAGCAATGCCAGTTTGTTGCAGAGACGTAGCGCTGCGGTGCCGCGCGGCGTGGGCACCGCGATGCCGATTTTTGCGGCGCGCGCGTGCAACGCGGAACTGTGGGATGTCGAGGGCAGGCGCTTCATCGATTTTGCTGCCGGCATCGCTGTGCTCAACGTCGGCCATTGCCATCCGCGCGTGCTCGCCGCAGCGCATGCGCAGCTCGACCAGTTCACCCACACCGCGTTCCAGGTGACTGCGTACGAAACGTATGTCGCGCTTGCCGAGCGCTTGAATGCGCTGGCGCCGATCAAGGGCGATGCGAAGACCATCCTGTTTTCCACCGGTGCCGAAGCGGTCGAGAACGCGATCAAGATTGCTCGCAAGGCAACCGGTCGCTCGGCGGTGATTGCGTTTTCGGGCGGCTTCCATGGGCGCAGCTTCATGGCCATGGCGTTGACCGGAAAAACATCGCCGTACAAGCGCGGATTCGGTCCCATGCCGGGCGATGTTTTCCACGTGCCGTTCCCGGTTGCGCATCAGGGCGTCAGCGTCGACGACAGCCTCAAGGCGCTGCATCAGGTTTTCAAATCCGATGTCGCCGCCGATGAAGTTGCCGCCATCATCATCGAACCGGTGCAGGGCGAGGGCGGTTTCCACGCGGCGCCGCCGGCCTTGATGCATGTCTTGCGCGCGATGTGCGACGAGCACGGAATCATGCTGATTGCCGACGAGGTTCAGAGTGGCTTCTCGCGTACCGGAAAGCTGTTCGCCGTCGAGCACTCCGGCATCCAGCCGGATCTGATCACGGTCGCGAAATCGCTCGCCGGTGGCTTTCCGCTGTCGGGCGTGATCGGTCGTGTCGACGTGATGGATGCGGTCGATCCGGGTGGACTGGGCGGCACCTATGCCGGTTCGCCGGTCGCGTGCGCGGCGGCCTTGGCCGTCCTTGATGTGATCGAGGAAGAAGGATTGAACGAGCGCGCACGACAGCTCGGCGAATCGGTCACCGCGCAACTGCACGACTTCGCCACGCGCGATGATTTGCGACCGATCGGACACATCCGCGCGCTCGGTTCGATGATCGCGTTCGACTTGCTCGCCGGGCGCGGCAGCAATGACGTTGATCCGGCGGCGACGATGGCGGTGGTCAAACGCGCCCATGCACTCGGTTTGATCCTGCTCGGCTGCGGCGCGCAGGGCGAAGCGGTTCGCATCCTGTTTCCATTGACCATCGAAGACGATGTGCTCGCCGAAGGCATGGCCCTGCTTGAACAGGCGCTGCTGCCGGACTGATTGCCACGCTGGCCTGCCGGCGCGGATCGCACTGCTATGCTCGGAAACTCGTCATGATCCCGGCAGGCCGACGCGATCCACGCAGCATGAATATCCTCAACATCGTTCTCGATCCGGCCAGCGGATTGAGCCTGCAACACCAGCTTCGACAGAAGCTAATCGATGCGATCCATCGCGGCGTGCTCCGGCCCGGCCGTCGGCTGCCGTCCTCGCGCAGCCTGGCGGATCGCATCGGCGTATCGCGTAACACCGTCAGCATCGCTTACGATTCCTTGATCGCCGAAGGGCACGTCGTCAGCCGCGCGCGCAGCGGCATCTTCGTCGCGACTGATGTGCCGAGCGTACGCATCGCATCGGGACGTCGTGGTGCCGGCGAAGCGGGGCCTTTGGCGTCGCGCCTGCCACCGGCACCGGATGATCGCGGCTTTCGCTGTCCGGGCAATTGGTACCAGTACCCGTTTCCGTTCGTCGATGGCTGTGTCGATGCCAGCCTGATGCCGAACACCGAGTGGCGCGAAGCGTTGCGGCTGGCTTCGTCGCGTCACGAGATCGATGCGATCAGTCGCGGCACCAACGATACCGACGATGCCACCTTGATCGACGAAGTGCGCAGCAAGGTTTTGCCCACGCGAGGCATCGACGCCGATGCCGATGAAGTGTTGATGACATTGTCGGCCCGACACGCACTGCAATTGATCGGCAGCCTGCTGGTAGGGCGCGGTACGCCGGTCGTTCTCGAAGCGCCGGTCGACGCAGAGTTCGAGCGCCGCATGCGCGACCGCCATGCTGATCTGTCGATGCTCGACGACTACGACGACACGCCACTGCCACAATCCGCTGTCGTCATCACCAGCGCGCGGCGCAGCTTCGCGGCAGACTCGAATCGGCCGCGCGCCTTGCTGGCCAAGATTGCCGAGGCCGATGCGGTGCTGGTCGAGCACGACATGCCGGCCGGCGCGCGCGATGGCAGCCATGTACCGCCGGCACTGCGCGCGATGGATGTCGAAGGCCGCGTCGTTTACGTCGGCAACCTGGCTCCGGCGATTTCCTGCGGCGAGGCGCCCGGCATCATCGTCAGCGAGCCGGCTTTCATTGAACGCTTGCGTCAGGTGCGACGAATCCAGGGCACCTTGTTGCCGACCCTGTTGCAACGCGCGTGGGGGTATTTCATTGGGCTCGGTCACTACTCTGCCGCGCTGGTGCGCAGTGGGCGCGTGCTGGAGGGGCGGCGCACCGCATTGCGCGATGCGCTCAATCATTACCTGCACCAGATCGTGCGCATTCAGACCTTGCCGGGGGCAAGTGCGTACTGGGTCAGCCTGCCGGAAAATCTCGACACCAGCGAGTTCGCGCGTGCCGCCGCTGCAATCGGCGTGCTGATCGAACCGACCCGGTTGGAAGGCGGTCGTGAAGCCTTGTGCATGGGTGTCACCGGCATCCAGGAAGCTCGGATTCGCGACGGCGTGAAGCATCTGTCGCGGCTGATTCGTGGCGACCTTTCGAGCGCGCCACGCCAGCTTGAAGAGGAATCAATTGCACCGCTGCGTGGCACCGCTCTGCGCCGAGCGATGTCGGGTGCGACCTTGCTTTACAACACGGTGTACGGCGAACCGGCCACGCTTGAGGTGCATGCCAACGGCGATCTGGTCGGCACCGCAGGCTATGCCGGCGAGGATTGTGATAGCGGTCGTTGGTGGATCGAGGGCGACCGCTGGCATCGACAATGGCAGCGCTGGGCCTACGCGGAGGCATCGGCATTTCGCGTCGTCGTCGACGCCGATCAACTGCGCTGGTACGGCGATGATGGCTTGCTCGCCGATACCGCCGTCGTCACCCGGCCGTCGCGGCGCGCAAGCAAACCGACACGCTGATTCTGCAGTCGCGGGGAATTCATCTGGCCCCACCGTCGCCGCCCAACTGGCCCTAATGTCGGCACGGCGCTGGCGCTACCGTCAATATCTCGACGACTGCGACGGATTTCCCTTGGCCGATCACTCACCCGCCAGCCCAGCCAGCAGCTTCGGCATCGCCGGATTGCAGCTTGCCTTTGCGCCAGGCGACAACATCGACCAGCTGATTGCCGAGATTGAGTCGGTTGCGAAGCGGTTTCCGTGGGTGAGCATGATCGTCGCCGGTGAACTGTGCGGCTACGGCGCGAACACGCAGTTCGCCGATTGCATGGCCGACGCCGAAGGACGTCTGTCTCGCGTCGCGGCGCAACACAAGCTGTGGATCATCCCGGGGTCGCTCTACGAAAAGCGCGACGGCGCCTTCTTCAACACCACGCCGGTGATCAACCCGCAAGGCGAGGTGATCGCGCGCTACCGCAAGATCTTCCCGTTCCTGCCGTATGAAGCCGGCATCGAGCCAGGCAACGAGTTCGTCGTATTCGATGTGCCCGATGTGGGCTGCTTCGGCATCTCGATCTGCTACGACATGTGGTTCCCGGAAACCATTCGCTCGCTGGTCAGCCTTGGCGCGGAAGTGATCCTGCATCCGACCATGACCAATACCATCGACCGCGATCCCGAGATCGCGATTGCGCGCGCGAATGCGTTGACCAACCAATGCTATTTCGTCGACATCAACGTCGCCGGAAATCTTGGCGTTGGCCAGTCGGTGATCTGCGGGCCGGGCGGCGAAGTGATCTACCAGGCCGGCACCGGTCGCGAAATCATTCCCTTCGAAGTCGACCTCGACTATCTGCGCCGCTGCCGCGAGCGCGGCTGGCAGGGGCTTGGCCAGCCACTCAAAAGTTTTCGCGACAACACCATCGTCTATCCGGCGTACGGGGCAGCTCGCGCGCCGTCGACCGCACTGGAAAGTCTTGGCCCGCTCGAGCTGCCACAACGTCTCTGAAACCGATCCATCCATTCGTCACCGAAGCACTGCAACGGGGAATTGCCATCATGAACAAGCACCGCCATCAATCACTCGCTGCGTCGCGCCACGACGCTCGCCATACCTTGCTCGCGGTTGCGATCGCGACGGCCCTGGTCGCACCAGGTCTGGTGTTTGCCCAGAGCCAGGACGCCGAAAAAAATGCCAGAGACCTCGCCAAGCTCGCGCCGATCACGGTCACCGCGCAGGGTCGCGAAGAAGACATCCTCAACGTGCCCTACAACATCAGCTCGGTATCGGGCGACACCATCGAGGAAGCAAACATCCTCGACACCGCCGAGTTGCTGCGCGGCGTTCCAGGCGTCGGCGTGATTGATCGCGGCGCGCGCAATTCCAGCGTGGTCAGCGGCATCCGCATCCGTGGCCTCAACGTCGACAGCTCGGCGCTCGGTGACTACGCGGTGTCGGCCGCATCCACGGTTGCAACCTACGTCGACAACACGCCGTTGTTCGCCAACTTCCTGCTTTCCGATATCGAGCGCGTCGAAGTGCTGCGTGGACCGCAAGGCACCTTGTACGGATCAGGTGCGCTGGGAGGCGCGGTGCGCTTCATCCTGCGCGAACCCGACCTGGATGAATTCAGCGGTCGGGTCAGCTTGAGCGGTTCCAGCGTCAATCATTCCGATGGCATTGGTGGCTCAGGTTCGGCAACGGTCAACATCCCGCTGGCGAGCAGCCTCGCATTGCGTTTGAACACGACGATCAACGATTTCCCCGGTGTCACCGACTATCGCAACATCTATGTGCTTGACGACCAGGGCATTCCTGTCGCACCGTCCGGCGTTCTCGATACCGATGCAACCTACCGCAGCAAGAAGGACGCCGACTTCGTCAAGCAATCCTACGGTCGCGCTTCGCTACTTTTTCGCCCGAACGATACTTTCGACATGACCCTGAGCTACATGGCCCAGGCCGATCAGTTCGGCGGTCGCCGCGGTACCTCGCTCGGTAACGACGGCTTTGGCGTGCCATACCGTGATCTTGAAGTGGGTTCAATCCAGCTTGAGCCGGCGGCTCGTCACGTCAACCTGACCAGTCTCGAAGCGAACATCGATCTCGGTTTCGCGACGCTGACCTCAAGCACCTCCGACTACGACCACGTTGGCGACATCACCAGCGAGAACACCGGCTTCTACGCCCAGAATGGCTGGCTGGCAGCGTTCTACTACAACTATCCGCGACCGATGGCATCGGCTGTTCGCAGTTACGGCGACAGCGCCTTCACCCAGGAATTCCGCCTTACCTCCAACGAGGGTGAGCGCTTCGACTACGTGCTCGGTGCCTACTACCAGAACCAGAAGCGCAACAGTTCGCAGGACAGTTTCCTGCGCGGATTCAAGCAGTGGTGGGACGCGGCCTATCCGGCGTTCGCCAGTTCGGTGGTCAGCGACCAGGATTACTTGTATCGGCAGAAGGAAAGCTTCAAGGAAACGGCTTTGTATGGCGAGCTGACCTGGCACGCCACGGACACCGTACAGTTCACCGGTGGTTTCCGCCATTTCCGCGACGAGTCGGTCACCAACGTGTTCCAGACCACGGGCTTGTTCGCAGGCGTTGTCGACAGTTCCAGCTCGCGCGGTACGCAGAACGACACCGACAACCTGTTCAAGGGCAATGTGTCGTGGCGGTTCTCGCCGAAGAACCAGCTCTACGCAACCATCTCCGAAGGCTATCGACGTGGCGGCACCAACGGCACGCCGACGACCGGCAACTTTGCGGAAGACCCAGCCTGGACGACGTATCAATCGGACACCGTGCGCAACTACGAATTCGGTGTGAAGGGCGCGCTGGGGCAGATGACCTACAACGCCAACGTGTTCTACGTCGACTGGAAGAATCCGCAGATCAACAGCGCGACCACCAACTGGGGCTTCTTCGCGGTGCAGAACGCCGACAAGGCCAGCACGCGCGGTATCGAACTTGAACTGGCCGGCTTCGTCGGTGACGGCTTCGGCTACGGCCTCGGCTACACCTATACGCAGGCGGAACTGGAGTCCGACGCACTCGCGGCCGATGGCGCCTATCTGATCGGCTTCAAGGGTGACGAGCTACCTGGCTCGCCGAAACACCGAATCAACGCGAATGCGAGCTACGGCTTCCCAATGGCCAGTGGCTACCTGACCTTCCGTGGCGACATCTATCACCAGACCAGCATGCGCAACGCACTCAGCTTGAGCCCGCGCTTCGACACCGAACTGGACGGTTTCACCATCCTCAACGCATCGATGACCTACAGCCGCGACAGCTGGGACACAACGCTGTGGATCAAGAACATCACCAACGCCGATGCGGTCAATGGCATCTATACCGAGCAGTACATGGGCACGTCGCCAGCACAAAACTACTTCGGCAATGGATCGAAGGCACTGGTGACCTTGCCGCGCACGGTAGGTGTCACCGCCAGCTATCGCTTCTGAGCAATCCGAAGACGAACGTTAGTCCCTCTCCCCTCTGGGAGAGGGGTTGGGGTGAGGGTCCGAGCGGAGTGAATCGTGGCAATGCTTGAAGCTGCGGCTCTATGCGAATTTCGTACCTCCATCCGGCGCTGCGCGCCATCCATAAACTTCGTCATTCCTGCCTTCGCAGGAATGACGAAGAACTATCCTTGGTCGGCTGAGCGAGGCCGTGCGAACCTTTCCGGACATCAGAGCGCTTTCGCGAGACCGACCAAGTTATTGAACCAGGAGATGCGTTGAACATGTTGTTGCAGGGTGCCGAGCGAGCGCTTCAACGCATCGAAGCCATGCTCGGCAAGGGAGAGACACGTGCTGCGGAAATCGCCGCGTGCGAACTCCTTCTTGCCAACCCGCAGTCCCACGACGCACAGGTCTTGCTCGGCCATGCATTGCGATTGCAGGACCGTGGCAGCGAGGCACTTGAAGCGGCCAGGCATGCACGATCGCTGTCGCCCAATCACCCGGCCTCACGCATGCTGCTGGCGGACTTGCTGATCGAGCAGGGCGCACGCAATGAAGCGCTGGCGTTGCTGCGTGCACTCGCTGCCGATGGCGACAAACACCCGCCGCGCCTGCTGCAGGATGTCGCCCAGCGCTACACCATGCTTGGCCTGCACAACCAGGCCGAGCACTGCCATGCGCGTGCACTCGTGCAGCAGCCCGACAACCCGCAATTCGTCTACAACCACGCAACCTCATTGATCGCGTTGGGTTGGCTGGAGCAGGCCGAAGCAGCACTCGATCACGTGATTGCTCTGAAACCCGAGGACAGCGACGCCTGGTACAACCGCGCAACGCTGCGCAAACAAACTTCAGAACGCAATCACGTCGCAGCCATCGAAACCCGACTCGCGAAAGCGCCGCCGCAATCTCCAGCGCGCGTCGCTCTCGGCTACGCGCTAGCCAAGGAACTGGAAGACCTGCGCGATCACACACGCTCGTTCGAAGCGCTGAAACAAGCCGCCGATCTGCGCCGTCGCCAACTGAGCTATCGCGTCGAAGACGATATCGAGACGATGCAGTTGATCGCCTCGGCGTTCGACGATGCATTCTTTGCTCGTGACCCCGCAGGCTGCAACGATGCGCGTCCGCTATTCATTGTCGGTCTGCCACGCAGCGGAACCACCCTGGTTGATCGCATCCTGAGTTCGCATTCCGCGATCAGTAGTCGCGGTGAAACCAGCGACTTCGTGATGGCGCTGGTCAAGCAGGCAGGGAAGGTCGCCAACAAAGCCGAACTCGTCCATCGTTCGACCACGCTTGATTTCGCAGCACTCGGGCTAGCCTATTGCGCGAATCTTGCCGACAGCGCGAGCGAACGCCAGATCGACAAGACGCCCGTCAATTTCCTCTACCTCGGCCTCATCGCGGCCGCATTGCCGAACGCACGCATCATCCATCTACGGCGCAATCCTATGGATGCCTGCTATGCGATGTACAAGACGTTGTTCCGCATGGCCTATCCCTTTTCCTATGATCTCGACGATCTTGCCCGTTACTGGATTGGCTACGATCAGTTGATGAAGCACTGGAGGCGGATGCTTCCGCCCGAGCAGTTCATCGAGATCGACTACGAAGAACTGGTCGCCAATCAGGAGGCCGTCAGTCGTCGCCTGATCGATTTCGTCGGCCTGCAATGGCAGGACGAGTGCCTGGCTTTCGAGCGCAACCCGCAACCTTCACTTACCGCGAGCGCGGCACAGGTTCGCCAGCCGATCTACGCTTCATCGGTCCGGTTGTGGCGACGCTACGAAAACGATCTCGCTCCACTCAAGGCCGCCTTCCAGTCGGCAGGCGTGACCATTGAAATGCCCGAACCCGGAGCCACGCCATGAGTGAAATCCTTGCGACACCCGTGATCGATCCAGCGCCCGCCAAATCCATCGACGGCTTCTGGCTCTATCTTCTATTCGCATTGCTCGCGACTGCCGGCTTCTTCTACATCAACATCATGGCCGCGATTGTCGATGGCCTGATCACCGGTCTCGGCTTCAGCAACGCACAAGCCGGCATGGTCGGATCGGCCAACATTTACGGTGCCAGCGTCGGCGCCTTGAGCGCCGTGTTCGTGGTGCGGCGTATCGAGTGGCGACAGGCGTTGGTTGTTCTGTTCGCCATTCTCATCGCGATCGATCTCGCATCAACCCTGATCCACACGCCGAACATCCTGATCGCAGTCCGCGCCGTGCACGGCTTTATCGGCGGCATGACGGTCGGCATCGTCTACTCGGTGATGGCGCGCCTGCACTCGCCCGACCGCGCATTCGGCGTGTTGTTGGTCTTGCAGTTCGGGCTTGGCGGGCTTGGCGTCATGTTCCTGCCGCAACTGGTACCGCTGTACGGCGCGCGCATCCTGTTTCTGGTGCTCGCGGCGCTGACCGCAATCGCGCTGGTCTCGATGCTGGCGATCCCGAAGCGGCTCGGCAAAAACCGCAGCAACGCCGAACTCGCAGCGATCCCGGCAAACTATCGCAAACTCACCGTCGTGCTGGCTCTGGCTGCGCTGTTCCTGTTCCA
>JBATAQ010000147.1:0-18032 GCA_049661925.1 Dokdonella sp. | reverse complement strand
CTCGTCGCCGACGACGACATCGTAGTAGCTGGCCGTGCCTTTCCAGGGGCAGGTCGATTGCTGGCTGCTTTCGCGGATGTGTTCACGCTTGATCGAGTCGGCGGGGAAGTAGTGATTGCCTTCGACGACGACGGTGTTGTCGCTTTCTGCGATGACGGTGTTGTTCCAGATGGCTTGCATGGAGGTGTTCCTATACGGGGGCGTTCGAGTGTAGATCGTGCTGACAGTCATCGCCGGTTGTCCCGCGATGGGTTACACAGAATGCCCTTGAACGAGGAGACCGTTATGCAGATTGATCAGGGCAAGTGCCCGCACAAGGCATGCAAGTGCATGGTGGGTCCGAACGAGAAGTTCTGTTCGGCGAGTTGTGAAAAGAAGTCAGCAACTGAGGAGACTAGCGGCTGCGAGTGTCATCATGGCGAATGTGACATGACGGCGGGGGTTCCGTTGTCTGCCGTCGGCGGTGCTTAAACGCAGCTGAAAATCGACCGCCCACGAAAAAGGCCGCGATCACTTGCGGCCTTTTTTAATTTCACGATGCAGCGATGGGTCAGGCGAGACCGGCCTGCTTCATCACTTCGGCAGCATAGTCCTCGACCACCTTCTCGATGCCTTCGCCAACGGCGAGGCGGTAGAACGCGAGCACTTCGGCACCTTCCTTTTTGAGCACGGCGCCAACGGTGTCGTTGGTATCCATCACGTACGGCTGGCCGGTCAGGGTGACGTCGTTGACGATCTTGCTGACCTTGCCGCCGATGATCTTCTCGAGAATTTCGGGTGGCTTGGCGCGGTCCTTGTCGGTCATTTTGGCAAGTTCGATTTCCTTTTCCTTGGCGAGGAAATCGGCCGGCACGTCGCTGGCGCCAATGTACGGTGGGTTCATCGCGGCAACGTGCATGGCGATGCCACGGGCCAGTTCGTCGGAACCGCCCTTGACCTCGGTCAGCACGCCGATGCGGCCACCGTGCAGGTAGCCGGCAACGTGGTTGCTGCTGTCGATGCGGACCATGCGACGCAACTGCAGGTTCTCGCCGACCTTGGCGATCAGCGCGCTGCGAGCTTCCTCTACGGTGCCGCCGCCGGGATAAGCGGCCGCTTTCAACGCATCGATATCAGCGACGCCGCTATTCAGCGCAACCTTGGCGATGGCGTCGGCGAACGCGAGGAAGTTGTCATCCTTGGCGACAAAATCGGTTTCGCTGTTGATCTCGACCAGCACAGCCTTGCTGCCGGCTTGCGCCATCACGATGCGGCCTTCGGCAGCAATGCGGTCGGACTTCTTGTCGGCCTTGGCCAAGCCTTGCTTGCGCAGCCATTCGATCGACGTGTCCATGTCGCCGTTGTTCTGGGTGAGTGCCTTCTTGCACTCCATCATGCCGGCGCCGGAACGCTCGCGCAGTTCCTTGACCATCTGGGCGGTGATATCCATCAGTTACCTCTTATGAAAGGTGAGGGCGTGGCCGTCGGCCGCGCCGGAGAATTCGTTGAAAGCGGATCGAGCAGTTGCAGTGCCGAAAGCAAGCCGATGCGTATTTGTGCAGCAAGCAGATGGCCGCAGATGCGCGAGTTTCAAGCGCTGGACTTCTCCGCTTGCCTGTGTGGGCCAGCCAGTAAACCGAAGCGGACGGCAGTGTGCCGTCCGCAGATGACGGTTTGAAACGCTGACGAGTTACGCGTCGGTAGCTGGTTTGGCGTCCGAAGTTTCAGCCGCTGCTGGCGTCGTCTCAGCGGAAGCTTCAACCGCAGCAGGCGCTGTCGTCTCGGCTGGTGCCGACGTTTCAATCGGAGCGGGTGCTGCATCCGACGCAGCCGGAGTTGCCGACGGTGCCGGAGCCTCAGCCGCGGCGGCTTCCGGGGTCAGCTCCGAAGCCTGATGAGCCTTGGTGGCTGCAGCTGGAGCCGTCACGCGAGTTGCGCCGCCCGGACCATTGGCACGACGCGCACCGGAAGGTGCGCCCGCACCCGGACGCTTGCCGTCAGGCTTGCGCGGACCCGGCTTGCGATCGCGATCACGGTCGCGAGAATCTTTCTTCATGACCGGATTGCCATCGGCATCGGTTTCGACGAAGTCGTCACCTTCGGCAACGACGGCAGTCGGTGCAGCGGCGCGGCCTTCGAGCACGGCGTCGGCGACGGCGCGCGTGTACAACTGCACGGCGCGGATGGCGTCGTCGTTGCCTGGGATTGCGTAGTCGACCAGGCTGGGGTCGTAGTTGGTATCAACCACGGCGATCACTGGAATGCCAAGTTTGCGGGCTTCCTCGATGGCGATATTCTCGTGGCCGATGTCGATCACGAACAGCGCATCGGGCAAGCGATTCATGTTCTTGATGCCGCCCAGCGACTTCTCGAGCTTTTCCTGCTCGCGCTGCATCGACAGCATTTCGCGCTTGACCAGCTTCTCGCGGGTGCCGTCGCTGGCGGCGGCTTCCAGTTCCTTCAGGCGTGCGATCGACTGCTTGACGGTGCGGAAGTTGGTCAGCATGCCGCCCAACCAGCGTGCGGCGACGTAGGGCTGGCCGCAACGGGTGGCGTCTTCCTTGATGGCTTCGCGGGCGGACCGCTTGGTGCCGACGAACATCAGGGTGCCGCGCTTCTGCGCCAGGCCGGAAACAAAATTCATCGCGTCGTTGAACAACGGCACGGTCTTTTCGAGATTGATGATGTGGATCTTGCCGCGCGCGCCGAAGATGTACGGCGCCATGCGCGGGTTCCAGTAACGGGTCTGATGACCGAAATGGACGCCCGCTTCGAGCATCTGACGCATGGTGACTTGAGGCATGAAAAACTCCAATGTTGGGCAGCATGCGATCATGCGCATGCAATACCCGGGGTTGGTTCCTCCACAGATCCCCGGCTGCGACCCTTATGTGGGCACCCCGCAAGCGGTGACGATCTGTGTGTGGATTCGGCACGATTGCCGTTGCGACCAGCGATTTGCCCGCCAATACGCGATGTACGCGAACGGGAAATAAAGAAATTCCCGACCGCGTAACCGTACAATTCTAGCCCGGGCGCCCGCCGCGCCACAAGCCATACCGAAGAGATTCCATGCCTGTAACGATCAAAACAGCCGAGCAAATCGAGAAAATGCGCATTGCCGGTCGCCTCGCCGCCGAAGTGCTGGAAGTGCTGGTGCCGCACGTGAAGGCCGGCGTCAGCACCGAGCAGCTCGACCAGATCGCCCACGACCACATCGTCAACCAGCAGCAGGCGATCCCGGCCAACGTCGGCTACAAGGGCTTCACCAAGACGCTGTGCACGTCGGTAAACCATGTCATCTGCCACGGCATTCCGAACCCGAACAAGCTGCTCAAGGATGGCGACATCGTCAATATCGACGTCACCGTGATCCGCGACGGCTGGCACGGCGACACCAGCCGGATGTACTACGTCGGCGAACCCAGTGTGATGGCGAAAAGATTGGTGGAAACGACCCGCGACGCGATGCTGCTCGCGATTGGGCTGGTCAAGCCGGGCGCAACCCTGGGCGACATCGGCAACGCCATCCAGCGCCATGCCGAGGGCGCCGGCTTCTCGGTGGTACGCGAATACTGCGGCCACGGCATTGGCCAGATCTATCACGAAGACCCGCAGGTTTTGCACTACGGTCAAGCGGGTGCCGGCATGAAGCTGGTCAAGGGCATGGTGTTCACCATCGAGCCGATGATCAACGCCGGCAAGCCCTACACGCGCTTGCTGCCCGATGGCTGGACCGTGGTCACCAAGGATCATTCGCTGTCGGCGCAGTGGGAGCACACAATTGCCGTCACCGACGACGGCCATGAAATCCTGACGCCGTGGCCGACTGCGGCCTGAGCGCACGCACGACCGAGCACTCGCAGTCGCGAGCGATGGCGTGAACGAATCCATGCACGAAGAGCAGCCGCGCATCGCGTTGCCCACTTTGCGCCGACTGGGCATGCCGATGCCGCGTTCCGGTGTCGACGCCAGTGCGAAGTTGGCATTGCGTCAATACCTTAACGACCACGATCGCGACCTCGCCGGCGCATTTCGACGCAGTGCGCCGACGGCCGCATTGATCCAGTCACGCTCGGAAGCGGTTGCAGGCGTGCTCACCTACCTGTGGCGCGCACTGGTTGGTGATTGGCCAGCGGCGACGCTGTTTGCGGTCGGTGGCTTTGGTCGTTCCGAACTGTTTCCAGAGTCTGACGTGGATCTGCTTGTCGTGGCTGCGACGAACGCCGACAACAAGTTGTTGCGTGGCATTGAGGCATTCTTCACGGCACTGTGGGATCTTGGCTTGAAGCCTGGGCATGCCGTGCGCGATCTCGACGCCACGCGTGAGCTGTGGCGGCACGACATCAGTGTCTACACCAATCTGCTGGACGCGCGATTCATTGCCGGCGATCCCGAACAAGCCGAAGCGCTGCTCGACGCCTTGCCCGATGCCGGCTTCTGGACGCCGTCGCGATTTCTTGAAGGCAAGCGCAAGGAACAGCAAGCGCGCCACAAGCGCTACGGCGGCACCGCCTACAACCTGGAACCCAATATCAAGGAAAGCCCGGGCGGCTTGCGCGACTTGCAATTGGTGGACTGGCTCACCCAGATCATGGCCGGTCGCCTGCAACCGGTGGCCGCCGACGGGCTGATCGATGCCGGTGGGCAAGCGGCGCTGGAAGCAGCGCAGGTCGATATGTATCGCATTCGCTATGCCTTGCATCTGTTGGCGAAACGTCCGGAAGAACGGCTGGTGTTCGATCACCAACGTACGCTAGCGAGCGAACTGGGTTACGACGATGGCGAAGGCAATCTCGCGGTCGAGCAATTCATGCAGACGTATTTTCGCGCCGCTAGTCGAATCGCCGCGATCAACGACGACGTGTTGAGCCGTTGCACCGAAGCGCTGGCACCGCCGACAGCACCGCCGGTATCGCTGGGCGAAGGCATCATCCAGATCGGCGACGCCATTGAGTTCGATGATTTCGATGTGCCTGCGAGAAAGCCGGAAGCGGTGATACGCCTGTTCTCGATCGTGGCCAGCAATCCGGACGTGATTGGCTTGCGCGCTGCGGCGAAGCGTGCGGTACGCCAGGCGATGGCCGATCCGAATGTCGATGTCGAGCGGCCCGAAGTGTTCGCCGCGTTTCGTGAATTGCTGGAAGGGCCAACCGATGCTGCAGTTGCCGCCATCGACGGTCTTGCCAAGCATGGATTCCTGGCGCGTTTGATTCCCGCGTTCGCGCAAGTCAGTGGCCGCATGCAGTACGACTTGTTCCACGTCTATACGGTCGACGAACACACCTTGCGTGTGCTGTCGTTCATGGCGCGCTTCGCGAGTGACGATGGCGCGGTCGACTATCCACTGCCGCACAATCTGTTCCCGCGTTTGGCGCAGCCGTCACTGCTGTTGCTTGCAGGCTTGTTCCACGACATCGCAAAGGGACGTGGTGGCGACCACTCGTTGTTGGGCGAAGAAGATGCGCGCGAGTTCTGCCAGCGCCTGGATCTGCCAGAAAGTGATATCGAACTGGTCGCGTGGCTGGTGCGCTCACACTTGTTGATGAGCACCACCGCGCAACGCCAGGACATCAGTGATCCCGACGTGGTGCGACGTTTCGCGGCGGGCGTTGCCGACTGGGAGCGGCTGACTTATCTGTATTTGCTGACCGTTGCCGACATCAACGGGACCAGCCCCAAGCTGTGGAACTCATGGCGCGATCGTTTGCTCTCTGACCTTTACACCGCGACACGATTCGAACTGCGTGAAACCCGCAGCGAGTTGCCGCTGGCGTCTGATCGAGCGCGCGTTTGCCGCGACAAGGCGCGAGCACTGTTGAACGCGCGTGGCATCGGCGAGGACACCATCGACCGTATCTGGAGCGAGTTTGCCGAACGCAGTTTCCTGCGTTATCGCGCAGAACAGATCGCCTGGCAAACCGAAGCCATCGCGAAGGCCACCGACTTGCCTCTGGTACGGATACGTCCGGTCGGTCCGCGCGGCGCGACCGAAATCTTCATCTACACAGGCGACCGGCATGGCCTGTTCGCAACTGTCACGGCGATGCTTGATCGCCTGCAGATGAACGTGCTCGACGCGCGCATCGTCACCTCGAAACTCGGCCGAGCCCTGAACACGTTCTTCGTGCTCGACAGTGAAGGTCGCACAGTCACCGATCCGGAGCTGATTTCCGAAGCAGAAATACGCATCGCGGATGCACTAAAAAATCCTCCGCCGCAAGGTTTGCGGACGCGTCGTGTGATGAGTCGTGCGCAACGTCATTTCACCATGTCGCCACGGATCAGCTTTCGCACGGATGCCAGTGGCACGCGTACGCGGCTGGCACTGGTGTGTTCGGATCGGCCGGGCTTGCTCGCGGCCGTCGCGCACGCGTTGCGACTGTGTTTCATCACCGTACATGACGCACGCATTGCCACGATCGGCGAGCGCGTCGAGGATTTTTTCGAGCTGACCGACGATGATGGTCGCCTGCTCGATGAAGCCACCGAAGAAAAATTGCGCGATACCCTGATCGAGCAGATTGAAGCCGAGTCATTCGATTCGATCTTGTCCACGCCCGCGTCATAGAATTCCGCCGTCTTGTGAGGCCACGCATGCCCGACCGTTCCGCTATCTTGCAGCCGCTTGTCGACGATGCCTGGGAGCGCCGCGCCAGCTTTGATCCGGCGACCGTCGACGATACGTTCATCGATCAACTTGACGAAATTCTCGTTCTGCTTGAAACCGGGACGTTGCGGGTTGCCGAACCTGACGGGCAGGGTGGTTGGCGTGTCAATCAGTGGCTGAAGAAAGCCGTACTGCTTTACTTCCGTTGCCACGGCAATCGCGTGGTGACCGGCGGTTCCGCAGCTGCATTCGACAAGGTTCCGCTGCGGTTTCGGCATGGCGACGATGCGGAGTTGCTGCAACTGCGTGCCCGCGTCGTGCCCGGCGCACTGGTTCGTCGCGGTGCGCACATCGCCGCAGATGTCGTCTTGATGCCGAGCTACGTCAACATCGGCGCCTTCGTAGGTGCGGGCACCATGGTCGATACTTGGGCGACCGTCGGCTCATGCGCGCAAATTGGATCGCATGTCCACATTTCAGGCGGTGTCGGCATCGGCGGAGTGCTGGAGCCGTTGCAAGCCAATCCCACGATCATCGAAGACAACTGCTTTATCGGCGCACGCTCGGAAGTCGTCGAAGGGGTCGTCGTAGAACGCGGCAGCGTGATCGGCATGGGCGTTTTCCTTGGCCAGTCCACGCGCATCTACAACCGCGCCACCGGCGAAACCACCTACGGCCGCATCCCCGCTGGCAGCGTCGTCGTTGCCGGTTCGTTGCCAGCGGCTGACGGTAGCCACAGCCTTTACGCCGCGATCATCGTCAAGCAGGTTGACGAACAGACGCGCTCGAAAACGTCCATAAATGAGTTGTTGCGGGCTTGAGTGCCCGGATGTCTCGCACGACTCTTCATCAATGACTTCAGGGACGAAATCGATGAACCGATTTTTGTTCGTGTGCGTAGCAGTAGTGTCCAGTTTGAGTGGGTGCGCCTCGGGTAGATCCACGGATCAACTCTATCGTGGCGAGTACTTCTACAACTTCGAGAGCGCCGCCTTTAGCGCCGATCGCGAATCGCAACCATGGTGTGTTGACCCGGAAAAGCTGATCGATGCGGAACTTCCAGACGACGGGACAGCTGCTGGCCCATGGGGCACTGCGCATGTCGTCGTCAGGGGTGTACTGAGCGAGGAAGGTCGCTACTGCAACCTTGGAGTCACAAAGCGATTCCTGGATATCACCGAGGTGCTGGAAATATCCAACCGGCAACGAAAGAAGCCGTGACGTAGCGTTCTCAGTTTCGAAGGTGGAACCCGCGCAGCGGATTCCACCTTCGCGCACGCATTGAACTGGGTTGGCTTTGGTGGAATCTCCTGCGGAGGTTCCACCCTACTGGAAGCAACATTGGCGCGCTTCGCTTGATCCGCCGCATCGCCGCGGATGCTTTGGACGTTGAATTCCGTTTAAGGGTCGGCGAGGTGGCGAAGGAAACGCCCGCAGGGTGGCCCGAAAGGATTCGGGCCAGTTCGCTGCAGGTGCAGGGATGCGCCTTCAGCGAACCCCGTAGCCAACTCGCGCAGTCGTGCGGCTTCATCGCACGACCGATCCGCCACGGGTGCATCTTTGGGCCATGTTTCTGTGCGAGCAGAAAGAGCCTGCCCTCGGACGTGATCCGGGGGTGGCTCGCTCGCCGGCAGGCGAGAGGAACGCTTGACCACTCTGGCGACAGCCACCGAGCGTCTAAAGCTGAACAAAAAGAGATTCCCGGTGGATTATGCTGGTGTGATTGCAACCAATGGCGCGCAGCTCGATGATCAAACGTCATATCCACTGCTGCCTGGCGTCGCAGCGATGACGCGCGCGCTTCTCGCCGATGTCGGTGGCACCAACGTGCGTTTCGCGATCGCCGATAGTGCGACGCCGGAGCCCTTTGATCGTGTCAGCATTCGGCGCTATCGCGTCGAGAAATTTCCGACTTTCGCCGATGCCGCGCGGCAATATCTGATCGATATTGGTGTGGACTCGGTCGATGACGATCTGGCTGATCGCGGCTACGTCGCTGCCGGCGATGCATCGGACAACCCAGGTGCTCGACCGACCCACGCAGTCTGTGCATTCGCCGGCCCGGTGATGGGCGACGAAGTGAGGATGACCAATCACGCCTGGACGATTTCGATGACGGAGTTGCAACGCCAGCTTGGTTTCGAGCAGGTACGTGCGATCAATGATTTTGTGGCGATGGCTTATTCGATTGTCTTGCTCGACGACAGCGACGTGCAAAGCATTGGCGACATTGATTTGCCCCGGTTTGGGTCGAAGTCGAAGCAGACGTTCGTTGCGGTCGGTCCTGGTACCGGCCTTGGCGTGTCGGCCTTGCTGCTGCGTGACGGTGCGATCAGCGCGCTTGCAACCGAAGCGGGCCACGTGGGCTTTGCGCCAACGAGTGCGGAGCAGCAGGAAGTCCTGCGACGGCTGACAGCGCGTTTTGGCCGGGTATCCAACGAACGCCTGCTGTGCGGGCCAGGACTGGTCAATGTCCACGCGGTACTCGCGGAAATTTCCGACAGCACCGTCGAGTCACTGACACCGGAACAAATCACCCATCGCGCCACCGATGGCAGTTGCGCGATCTGCATTCGCGCGGTCGAAACCTTTTGCGAAATGCTGGGCGCGGTTGCTGGCGACATGGCGCTTGCCTATGCAGGCTGGGATGGCGTGTATCTCGCAGGCGGACTGACGCCAGCGCTGTTGCCGTGGCTGCGTCGCGGTAAGTTTCGCAGGCACTTCGAGGACAAAGGTCGTTACTCGCACGTTGTTTCAGCAGTGCCGACCTTCGTGATCTGCCACGACGAACCCGGCCTGCTCGGCGCGGCGGCTTGCGCGCTGATTGACGCTGGCGTCGACCTGACGCAGAAACGCGCATGAATGAATCGACGTTGCAGGGGGATCCACGCATCGACTGGCACGCCAGCGAAAATGAAGAGACGTGGGTAGAAAATGCCGCCGACGCGGTCGTCAGTCTGCTGCGCGACGGGCTCCGCGATGCAAACGGAAAGGTTCGATTGCTGGTGTCCGGCGGGTCGACGCCCGGTCCGGTCTATCGGCGCTTGGCGAAGACCAATCTGGATTGGTCGCGCGTCCTGATCGGCCTGGTTGATGACCGCGATGTGCCAGCGGACGACAAGGGCAGCAACGCCCGAGCGATTCGCGGGCAGTTGCTGCAAGCGCGCGCCGCCGCCGCGACTTTCCAGCCGTTGCGTGAAATTGCGCGGACGCTGGACGGCGCAATCGAACAAGCGAACCAGCGCTGGCTTGAGGCCACCGACCAGCCAATCGTCGCCGCACTGCTCGGCATGGGCGACGACGGTCACACGGCATCGTTGTTTCCCGGAGCCAGCAATCTCGACGTCGCGTTGTCTGCAAGCCAGCCTTACCTACACATCGACGCAAGCGGGTGCGAAGTATCAGGCGAGTATCCGCAGCGGCTCAGCCTGACGCCTTTCGGGCTTGCTCAAGCGAGTTGGCGTCTGTTGCTGATTCGCGGATCGAAAAAGCGAGATACTTTGATGGCTGCATTGTCGGATGGTCCGATTAACGCGATGCCGATCCGCTTGACGTGGCAAGCGCCCTCGGCGCCGCTGCAGGTGCATTGGTGCGCCGACGAGTAGTGCGTCTGCGCCGGCGTATCCAGCGTTTGGATTTCAAAACCGTGGAGCAACGTGCGAGCATCCGTTCCAGCTTCCACGCAATCGGCAACGCCAGCCATGACCCAACTCCTCGCCCATATCTCCATCATCGTCGATGAGTACAACCGCGCCATCGACTACTACACGCGTGTCCTCGGTTTCGAATTGATCGAAGACAGCCCACGTGAAAACGGCAAGCGTTGGGTGGTGGTAGCACCAGCCGGCCGCGGCGGAGCGAACCTGCTGCTGGCGCGTGCAGCCAATCCCGAACAACAAAGTCGCATCGGCAACCAGACCGGCGGACGCGTGTTTCTGTTCCTGCACACCGACGATTTTGCGCGTGACTACGCTGTGTATGTCGAGCGTGGCGTCGACTTCACAGAATCACCGCGCGACGAGGCCTACGCCACCGTCGTCGTGTTCCGCGATATCTATGGAAACCTGTGGGACCTGATCCAGCCCAAGCCGGTGACCGTTCCGATTGCCTGACCAGGTTGTAATCACTGAGGAATTTCACTTCAGGTGTGACCACTACCGTATCGGTACAATCATGCGTGCCTCTTTCAAGGCGACACCCACGACCGTTCAATCGAGGTTGTCCACGGTTTGCCATGAGGCACTGCCTAACGTCTGGCACTGCATCCACATTCACCGCTGGCGCTTAGCTCCGCCGCATGGCGCGACGCCCGAAAGCCAGGCAGATCGCTCACTACGCATTGACAGGACACTTGATGCCGACATCCGCTTCGCCACAGCAGGACGAGTCCGAACGATTGGCGCGGCTGCGCCAGTTGGGCGTGCTCGACAGCGAAGCGGAACCGCTATTCGATGCCCTCGCACGTGCCGCTGGGCTGGTGGCGGGAACGCCAATCGCGTTGCTCAGCCTTGCTGACGAAGAGCGTCACTGGTTCAAAGCCAGTGTCGGTTTCGACGGTGCACGCGAGGTATCGTACGAGAATGCGTTCTGCACGCACGCCATGTTGGGCGACCAGCTTTTCGAAATACCCGACACCCTGCTCGACCCGAGATTCTGCGACAACGTTTTAGTCTGCGGCGAACCCAATGTGCGGTTTTACGCGGGTGCTCCGATCATGCTGGACGGCTTGAACCTTGGCACCGTTTGCGTCATCGACGGCGTGCCCCGAACCCTTGATGCAACCCAGAAAGCCATTCTGGTCGAACTGGCGAAAGCGGCGGCTTACGCGCTGCAGCAGCGCGCTGAAGCAAGTGAGCGAGCGGCGACGCACTCCCAGGCCGTCGAAGTTGCGCGGCAGCGCGACGAAGAGCATACGCGGCTCAATCACATTATCCAGGCGACCCGCGCCGGTATCTGGGAGTGGGACCTGGAAACCGGTCTTGCCAAGGTCGACGCGCGTTGGGCCGAACAAATAGGCTATCGAGTCGATGAGTTGCCGACGCTCAACGCCAGCTTGTGGCGCAGCAATACCCACCGTGATGATTGGGATCGAGCCAACGAAAACATGCAATCGCACATTCGCGGCGAAATCGGCTACTACAACGCCGAATTTCGCATGCGCCACAAGGATGGCCGCTGGATCTGGATTCGCAGCCGTGGCGGCGTGATCAGTCGTGATGATGTCGGCAAAGCCCTGATCATTGCGGGGACGCATGTCGACATTTCCGAGCGCAAGGCGGCCGAACGCCAGCAACGCGATAGCGAAGCGTTTCTGGATCGAACTGGTCGCGTTGCCGAAGTCGGTGGCTGGCAGGTGGATGTCGCCAGTGGCGCAGTGACCTGGTCCCGCGAAACCTGTCGTTTGCACAATGTGGCAGAGGGTTATCAGCCCACCATCAACGAAGCGCTCAACTTCTATCCCGAAGCCGCCAGCGTCAAGGTTCGGATGGCGATCGAAAAGGCGATGGCGGATGGCGCAGAGTGGGACATCGAGGTGCCGTTCGTGCCGCGCGGTGGTAGCCAGCGCTGGATGCGCGTCGTCGGCCTGGTCGAGTACGAACATGGTGTCGCGACACGCCTTGTCGGTGCAATCCAGGACATCACTTCTCGCCGCAGCGCGCTGGCGGCAATGGAAGTCAGCGAACGCCGGTTTCGGCGTCTGTTCGAACAAAGCACCGGCTTGATCTACACCCACGATGTCGACGGCACCATCCTGTCGGTGAACCCCGCTGCTGCCAAAGCGCTGGGCTACTCGGTGCTCGACATGATCGGCAAGCCATTGAGTGCATTTGTTCCGCGCGACGAGCACGCGATGGTCGAGCGCTACCTGCACCGCATCCTCGACGCCGAATCTGTCGGCGACGTGATGTCGTTGCGTGCCAAGGATGGAACCCACCGGCTCTGGCAATTCACCAGTGTGATCGACGACGAGCAAGGCAAACCCTATGTGCTGTGCCACGCACTGGACGTTACCGAAGGCAAGCGCCACGAACGTCAATTGCGTGACTGGAGCATTCGCGACCCGTTGACCGGTTGTTTCAATCGCCGTTACCTCGCTGAAATTTCCGCCAATGTGCAGGCGAACGAAGCGTGGGGCTGTGTCGTCGTCGACCTGGATCATTTCAAGCAGGTCAACGACAAGCACGGCCATGAACGCGGTGATGAGGTGCTAGTGGAAGTCGCCAGGTTCCTGCGAGCCCACGTTCGGCCCGATGATGTTGTGGTGCGGTCAGGAGGCGACGAGTTCCTGATGTTGCTCAAGGGCGCAGGTGAAGCGCAGACCACGGCCATCTGTGATCGCATGCTGGCCGATCGCGACGAGCTGCCGGTACGTTTCTCGCTGGGCTCGGCAGTGCGAACGGAAAACGATCCGCTCACCAAGGCGATTCGGATTGCCGATCAACGACTGTATGCGACGCGCGCCGAAATCAGGTAGCCGCAGACTGCGAGTCGGCTAACCCGCAGTGTCGTTCGGCCGTTGCTTGATGCCACTTTTCCAGGCGAAAACCGCCGCTTGCGTGCGATCGCTGACGCCAAGTTTCGACAGCACATTGCTGACATGGCTCTTCACGGTTTTTTCAGCAATGCCCAGGCGATCTGCAATCTGCTGGTTGCTCAGCCCCTCGGCCATCAGATGCAACGCTTCGCGTTCGCGCTGGCTAAGCAGGCCCACCGCATCGAAAGGGCTTGTGGCCGAAGACGGGGAACGCACCTCGGCCATCAAATAACCGGTGATCCGTGGGTGCAGCACGGCGATGCCGGCGGCGCTCTTGCGTAGCGCATCGACCAATGCGTCGGCATCGACATCCTTGAGCAGGCACGACAGCGCACCGGCCTGCACGGCGGCGACGATCTGTTGTTGATCCTCGAACGATGTGAGCAACACCACCTGAGTGTTTGGGCTCGCAGCCCGGATCGCGCGAATCGCAGCAACACCGCCGCCCGGCATGACCAGGTCAACCAGGGCGACATCCGGCTTCTGATGTTCGCAAATCGCGATTGCCGAGGCCGCATCGTTGGCTTCGCCGACGATTTCGATATCGGCGTAGGTTTCGAGAAAGCCACGGATGCCGTTGCGAACCAGTTCGTGGTCGTCGGCAATGACGATCCGTAAGGATGGTTTCGACATGATCTCAGGCCGCTCGCAAGGTGACGCGGATGCGTACGCCGCCAGTATCCACGCTGGCGAGGGCGAATTCGCCTCCCGGCAGCGACTGCGCGCGCTCGCGCATGTTGGCGAGGCCCATTCCCGGTGTCGCGTCCGCGCCCATGCCGCGACCGTTGTCGGTGATTTGCAGGACCAGCTCGCGTTCGTCACCATGCATCGAAATAGTGGTGCCCGTCGCGCCACTGTGACGCAACACGTTGGACAAGGCTTCGTCGACGATCCGCAGCAGCGCTTCTTCGCTTTGTGCAGGAATTTCGGGCGGCGCGGTCAAGTCGAGATGTAGCGCGATGTGGCTTAACTGCGCCCAATCCTGTGCACGTTGGCGCAATCGATCAACGAACGGAAGGCCGGCATCGGGCGACCGCAATTCATCGAGGATCTGGGCAAGGTCCTGCTGGATCTGCTGGCTCAGTCGTTCCGCCTGGACTACCCGATCACCCGCGGCGTGATCGCCAAGCTGGCGACGCAACGTGGCCAGTTGCAGGCTCATCGCAAACGCCTTCTGCTTGACCGTGTCGTGCAGTTCACGCGCGAGGCGTTGGCGCTCGCCAAGCGTTGCCAGCAGCGAGCGCGACTGGATGAGAGCCTTCAGGTCCACGGCCATTCCATCGAGCAGGCGTGACAGCCGGCCGAGTTCGTCCGCGCTACGATCACCGATGATTTCGCTGAAATCGCCACTTCGCCATGTCATTGCCGCATGCTCAACTCGCTTAAGCCGACGCGTGACCCAGGTGGCGAGAAAGAAGGAGGCACCAAGGCCGAAAACCAGCACGTAGCCAAAAACAATGGGCCATTCAAAACGCACGTCGTTGAACAGAGCCTTCCACGGCAAGGGCAGGCGCAATTCCAGATAGAGCAAGCCCGTCAATTCACCGCCAGCGCTGCGAATCGGTGCCAGCACGCGTCGCGTACCGTCGCTGCCGGAGGTTTCGTCGTGTGACAGGTTGCGTGCCGATGTCGCGTTGCTGTCGAACGCAAGCTCGCTGACATCGAGCAGTCTTGTCGCCGCGTCGATACCCACCGGGTAGCTCGCGATCACATTGCCGCGAGGATCGAGCACCACGACGACGATCGGTGCACGATTCAACTCCAGTAATACGTAGGATTCGTTCGCCAAAGTGCCGCTGGGCTGCTGCAAATTCAGCGCGAGCGCTTCGGTCCATGCCGACAACATCGCCTTGTCGTTATACCCACGATCGCGCCAGGTTGATGCAAGCGATTGCGCAGCAACATTGGCTGCGTCGACCAATGCCCCATCGTCAACTCGTGTCATGACCTCGCGGTACTCGTAGACCAGCGTTGTCGACTCGACCAGCAACAGGCTGGGCAACGACAGCAGCATGTAGAAAATCGCGAGTTTGAAGACCAGGCTGCGCATGGGTCGATAAGCAGGAAAGAGGGCCGAACTCTACACCGGGAGTTCAGCCCGATTTGCAAACCGCGTTGGCTAGGGATGCTCTGATTAACGAGTCACGGACGTTGCGGCCCCAACCGATTGATTATATTGACGGGGTGATGCCAGAAAGGCTCTCCGGCCGTCGCCCGCAGCTTGTCCAGGCGGCCAGCCTGCACTGCGCCACGCGCGCCACCCCGAGTACCTTTCTGACATCATGCCGTCTGTGCCTGGTTAATCAGAGCATCCCTGGATTGCGAAATCTAGAACTCGTAAGCCGCACCGATGTAGTACGAGCGTCCCAACGCGGGCTCGATCGTGTTCTGGAACACACGCGAGTAATACTTGCGATCGGTCAGGTTCGACACGCCACCGAGCAGGCGCAGTTGCGGCGTCACATGGAAGTCGCCCGACAGGTCAACGACTGTGTAGCTCGGAACCTTGGCCGGGACGTAGTTAGCCGTCGTCAGGTCACCGACTGGCAGGTTCGAATCCTGGAAGTACTGGCTGGCAACCGACTGCACCGACAGCGCCACCTTCATGCGCTGGTCTTCGCGATAGACCACGCCAACGCGGCCGAGATAGCGCGGCGAGAATGCTGGCTTGTTGTCAACGCGGCTGGGGTCGCGTGACGAAGTGAATTCGGCGTTGAGCAAACTCACGTTGGCGTACACCGAAAAATGTCGTGTGGTCTGCGGATTGGCAGCGGCAAGGAAGTCGTAGTCGATCTGACCTTCGAATCCACGATGACGTGTGTCTCCCGTGTTGACATTGATCGTGTTATTGCCAACACCGGTTGGCTGTGACTCGATGCGGTCCGTTACATTCACCCAGAACAGGCTGGCGTCGTAGAACAGGCCGGGGACGGGCGTGCCGTGGACGCCCGCTTCGTAGGAAAGCGTGTGGGTTGGATCGGGATTGTTGAAGGTCGGGTCGGTGTTGCCGAAAGGCGAACCGACGTCGAAGTAGCGCACCGGGCGCCAGCCCTGCGAAATGTTGAAATAGCTTTCGTTGAGATGTCCGAAGTCGTTGCCGGCACCGATGCCGAACAACGGAACGGTGTGATCAACCTTCTGGTCGACGATAGGGCGACTCAGTCGAGCCGGTTTTACCAGCTCGTTGATGTCGACCGACTCGTGATCAATGCGCACGGACGGCACGACATGCCAGCCATTGCCGAACCGGAAAACGTTTTCCGCGAACACTGCGGCGTAGGATGTCGAGCGATCATGGTCCAGTTGCAGGCAGTCGCGCGCGCTGGGCGTCGAGCAGATCGGTTGGTAACGCAGGTAGCGATCAACCGTGAGGTCGCCCGACACCCACTGCCGGAACGGCGCGTCGCTGTGATACAGCGTGGTGCCGACGGTGAACGCGTTGCCACGGCCCCAGCGATGGAGGAGGCGTGCGTCGAGTCCGCTGACCCGGAACTGGTCATCCTGCAATTGCGTGGTGGTTGGCGCTGCATTGCCCTGCGCTGGGTAACTTGCCGTGGCGGGAAGATAGCCCTGCGCAGATCGGGCAGATTGGTCGGCGTAGCTGATCCAGGCCTTGGCAAAAAGTTTGGTCTGCTCGTCGATTGTGCGGTCGTGGCTGAAACTGAGTGTGTAGCGATCAGTCCAGATGTGGTTGAACGGCGTTGGCGTGGCGCTTTCGTCGGCATCATAGACCTTGAAGGTCTGCTTGCCGGGGTCGCCAGCGTCGATCAGATAGTTGCGCAGGTCGAGGGCGTAATAAGCGTCTTCGCTGGGACGATAGCCGACATGGAAGTCGGCACCCCGGAGGCGCGATTGCGCGTTGTCGCGCTGGCCATCAGTGCGCCGGTAGTGCGCATCAACCAGGTAGTCCCAACGCCCGGACGTGCCCGAAACACGGTTGTAGGTAGCGAACAGGCCATCCTTGCCGATGATGTTTTCAGTGTAGCCGGCCAGCGGGCGATCAGCCACAGGCTTGCGACTGATCAGGTTGATCACCGGCGGCGGCTGCGGTCCGTAAAGCAGCGAGCTGCCGCCACGGATCAATTGCACCTGTTCAATCGACTGCGGCAGTGGGAACGAATAAATGGTCGGGTAGCCGATCCAGTCTGCTTCGATCGGAATGCCATCCTGCAACACGGTGACGAACTCGGTTTCCTGCGGATTGCCGATGCCGCGGTAGCTCAAGTTGAACTGGCCCGGCGTCTGCTGCTCGGAAATAAACAGGCCCGGCGTCTGCGCGAACAGTGCACGCAGGTTGTTGTCCACCACGGTCGGGATGCGGTCGAGCTTGGTGATCGAGGTCTTTTTGGTGACCGTGATCATCGCGCCATCGACTTCTTTCATCAGAAAGTTGAGCTTGGGACGCGCATCGTCGGGCATGGCGTATTCTTTTACCTCTACTTTTTCCAGCGTCTTCGGTGGGTCCTGATCCTGCGCGAACGCGGGCGTGGTCAGCACGGTGGCGATGGCAAGGACGAGCGCCCGCCGCGAGTACGGGTGGATGGGCTGATGCATTGAATGATTCCCCGGGGAAGGTGCCACGGCCCAAACGGTCGCGACCGGCGTGCTTTATGCCATCGCAGCGAAATTGGATGAACCGGCTTGAGGACTAGGTCTCAAGTCGCAGTTGCCGTCACGCGCTGAGAGTCAGCGGGTTGTTTCCTGCGCCGCCCCCGCCAACGTCGTCATTCCTGCGAAGGCACACTGCTGTCCGGAATGAATTGACAGCGCTCGTGGAACCTCTTGCGGCGATTGGTCTTCGTCTCTTTCGGGAACGGGCGACTCAACTATCGAGCGCGGCACCTTCCACCATTTCGTTTCCCCGGCGCAGGCCGGGGTCCAGTGGGTAGATGTTGTTGGCAATCTTCC
>JBATAQ010000146.1:0-2374 GCA_049661925.1 Dokdonella sp. | reverse complement strand
TCCGGCACTTTCACTTCGCTGCTCTGGGCCATGCTGAACTCCGTGCGGCAGCATCAACGCTGCGTTGTTGAACGAGGACTACGCGACCGCTGGCGCGATCAACGAACCGAGCAAACCATACCGCAGCGCGCTGGGCAAGATCAGAGCATCCCTACAGCGCCCTCACCCGCGACCGCGTCATTGGCCCGAACTTCATGCGATCAAGAAAATCGTCGATCTCGGCAAGCGCGGGCGCGCGACGTTCGTAGTGATGGACTTCGAGCGGCACGGGCGCATCCAGCGCGATACCCGTCAGCGAGCGTGACAGCCGCGCCAGATCGGCGTGCTGGCGCAACTTGACGGCAATCGACGCCGCGCCGCGAAAGCGCAGGAAGGTCACTTCATCGCTGCGTTCCAGCAAAGCGTCGAGCGTGCCGTAGTGGTGCAGCAGGGTTGCTGCCGTTTTCGCGCCGATACCGGGCACGCCGGGAATGTTGTCAACGGCGTCGCCCATCAGCGCGAGATAGTCCGCGACTTGGTGCGGATGTACGCCGAGCCGGGTCTTGATGCCCGCCGCATCCCAGCGCTGGTTGCGCGAATAGTCCCACTGTGAACAGATATCGCAGACCATCTGGCCGAAATCCTTGTCCGCAGAAATGATCACGCTGTGCCGGCCATGCGGGCGCAAGGCGGCGACGGCGCTGCCGATCAGGTCATCAGCTTCGTATTCGGTATGCGTCAGCACGGTCATGCCGAGCGCGTGGGCCACTTCCTGGCAGCGCGCGAACTGGTAGCGCAATTCGTCCGGCGGCTGCTCGCGATTGGCCTTGTAGGCCGGGTACAGCGCGTTGCGGAAGCACGACGTCAACGCTTCGTCGAAGGCGATTGCAATGTGCGTAGCGCCGGTGCGCTCGATCAGCTCCAGCAGGAAGCGCGTGAAGCCGTGCACCGCATTGACCGGATGACCATCGACATCGAACACATCCGACGGCAGCGAATGCCAAGCCCGGAATACATACAGGCTGGCATCAACCAGATGAACCGGTGACTCGCGTGTCACCTCATGGCGTCCATTCGGCCAGCACGGTTTCCAATTGCGGTCGACGCAGTTCCGGCGCGGGGCCGGTTGGCGTGCCGATCGAGACGAAGGCGATCACATGCTCGTTCGATTCAAGGCCGAGCAGCTCCGCGACCTTGCGGTCGTACGCGGCCCAGCCGGTCAGCCACTGGGCGCCGAAGCCCAGGTCCTGCGCGCCAATCAGCAGGTTGTAGGCGACCAGCCCGGCGCAAAGTTGCTGCTCGATCACCGGTACCTTGTGGGCGGCGTTGGTACGCGCGACCACGATCAGGGTGAGCGGCGCGGCAAAACGGCTGCGATCCTTGGCGAGCAATTGCTCAGGCAATTCCGGTTCGTTCTGCGCATGGATCTTTTCGATCGCATCGCCGAGCGCAGTGCGGGCGTCATCGCGCACCACGATGATTCGAAACGGCTCCAGCTTGCCGTGGTCGGGTACCCGGATCGCGGCGCGGACCAATTCAGCGATCTGCGCATCATCGGGGGCCGGGTCGGCGAGCAGGCGGGTCGGCGAGGAACGGCGGTTGTTCAACACTTCCAGCGACATCGATACACTCCATAAAACGAATTCGGAAACCGTGCGGGGCACGAAAACTGCCGTCGCGACTGGCATTCCAGCCTGCAAGCTTACAGTTCGCCGGGGCTTCCGCTAAGCTCTGTCGCCTGTCCAGCGCCCGGCCTGACCGGTTCGCCGCAGCCTGAATCATTCATAGCGGGAGGGGACATGCCGGTTGTCGTAACCGTGGTGCGCGAGACCGTCGCTGGTGAGCGGCGCGTGGCGCTGACGCCAGATATGGCGAAAAAACTGAAAGCACGTGGTGCCAGCGTTGTCTTGCAACACGATTCGGGCAGATCGGCAGGATTCGCTGATTCGACCTACGCCGACGCCGAAGTCGTCGCTGACGCGAATGCCGCGCTCGCCAATGCCGACGTACTGCTGACGGTGCAGCCGCCGTCGGTTGAGCAGATCGGCAAACTCAAACCCGGTACGGTGACAATCGGCAATCTGCAGCCGCATCTGGAGCCAGCACGCATCGCCGCATTGCGAGATGGCAAGATCACTTCTTTCGCGATGGAACTGCTGCCGCGCACGACGCGCGCGCAAGCGATGGACGTGCTGTCCTCGCAAGCTGGTGTCAGCGGCTACAAGGCGGTATTGATCGCCGCCGTGGCGGCACCGAAGTTCTTTCCAATGCTGACCACTGCCGCCGGCACGATTCGACCGAGCAAGGTGCTGGTCGTCGGCGCGGGCGTGGCGGGTCTTCAGGCAATCGCGACGGCACGCCGTCTTGGTGCACAGGTCGAAGGTTTTGACGTGCG
>JBATAQ010000145.1:0-6704 GCA_049661925.1 Dokdonella sp. | reverse complement strand
CTCGCCTACGAAAATCTGCAAGACGTTGCCGATGGCAGCGAAGCGCAAGTTGCATGGCACGAAGCGACCGCGATGGAAACCAGCCGCGAACGCCGCGCGGAACTCGATATGGCGTTGCGCCGCTATTGCGCCAACGACACGCTCGGCATGGTTCGGCTGGCTGCGTTCCTTGGGGCTCTTGAATAAACCCCTCAATGTCGTCATTCCCGAGCAGGCGGGAATCCATTTTGATCTTCGTCACGCCACTGAAAACACAGCAAGATCAAAATGGATCCCCGCCTGCGCGAGGATGACGAAGGACTATTTTTGGTCGGCTCGGCAACCTCGAACGATTATTCCGAACAGCAGTGCGCCTCCGCGGGAATGACGAAGAAAAGTAGGATTCGCTCAAAGTATTCCTGTAACTCACCCGTCCGCGTAAATCTCCGCCAGTTGCTGCGCCTGCTCGGCCATCTTGCGGCGCAGTGCTATCGGCTTGACCACCTCGACGCTGTCGCCAAGACTGCGCAACCACCAGAACAATTGATCGGTGCTCGGCAAGGTCGCAGTAACCTTGAATGACTCGATGTCGGCGGTCGGTGAAACAATTTGCTCCTCGCTCAATCGGCACTCTTCCAGATGGCGCGCCAGCCACGGCTGCACGCGCAGCTCCAGCCGAATGTCCTTGCCTTCGGGATAGTCGAACGACTTCTCGTCACGCACGTAGCGCTCGAAATCGAATCCCGGCAACGCCTTGGCGGGGTCATCGCTGGCGACCGCATCGCTCATTCGATGCAGGGCGAAATGGCGCGGGTCTTCGTAGTCCCAGACGCCCGCGACCAGATAAAGCACGCCTTGCCGGTAGACCAATCCCTGCGGATTCAGCGTGTAGCGGCTCGGCAGATCGGCGGTCGCCGAGCGGTAACTGACATCGAAACGGCGCTCGTTGAGCACAGCCGGATAGACCACGTCCATCACGTCCTCGTTGATCGGTGGCGGCAACAACTGATGGCCGAAAGGCAGCACCGCGATGCGCCGCGACCAGCGCGCAAACGGAATGCTCGCCGTCGATTCCAGTACGTTTCGTGCAGCCGCGAAGTCTGGTTCCAGTTCCTTCAACATCGCGCGCGGCAACACCGGCTTCAGGTAGCGCGACAGCAGTTCGTAGGTCAGCGCGGTGCGATCATCCATCCGCGGGATGCGCAATTCCGTTTCTCGATTCTCGTAGAACCAGCCCGCTGGATGGCCCTCGTCGTTGGTCAGGGCGAACTTGGTCGATAGTTTGTGCAGGTCGCGTTCGATGCTGCGCACATCGATGTCGTAGCCACGGTCCGCGAGCTTCGCGTGCAGATCGCGCGCTGTCACCTTTCGCGGCGATAACGGAATCAGTACCAGCATCGCGATGTGGCGAAGAATCGTGTCGGCCATGCGGGCAATCCTCGATTGGGAACGAGTGCAGTCTAGTGCGCTACCGACAGCTTGAGTCGTTCGCTGCGTCCGACACCGACACGAAATGTCGCAACGCAGGCGCATTCTGTTCGTCCACCTTGCCGAGGAAGCTCGCATGTTCGACGACGAAACCATCACAGCGAAGCCAGTCGCCTATTTTCGACCGATCACTCTGCGATCGCGCCTGCATGTAGAAGCGGCCGTGATGGCCTTGCGGATGATCGAGCGTCGCGGCTGGCATGGTCGGCTCGTCAAGAACGGCATGTTCTGCGATGACGACATCCTCACCCTCGTCGGGCTGGAAGAAACCAACCAGAATCACACTCGACTCAGCCGTGGAGCACTGCGCAGCGAGTTCGCCGCGCAACTAAAGCGCTTGGAACCGCGCTTGCGCGACTCTCAGGATGCGCTTGCAAAAAACATCACGCGCTTTGGAGCGCTGTTGGGGCTCGTCAATCACGAATGTAGGCTGCTGCGGTTGGCTGTGATCGCGAGCTTGAGTAGTGGCTTCTCGGACCTGTTTCGAAACGCGTTGGCCGATCCGCAGGACCTGGCGCGCGCGGTCCACGATGTCACTGGTATCAGCATCCCGCGTGTGCAGGCCGCACTGGAGCCTTCCAGCACTCTCTGCCGCACCAATTCGTTCGAGAACAACGAATGGAACAGCTACGGCAACGTCAATCCGCTCGCTTTGGAATCCGGCCTGCAACGTGCCTTGCTGTCACCACGCTTCGATGAAGCAGCGTTCCTGCGTCGCCTGATTCGCCAGGCCCCTGCACCTTCACTGACGATGGATGACTTCAGCCACCTACCCGACAGCGACGTGCTCAGCCGATATCTTGGCGGAGCGCTTACACGTCGCGAGCGAGGCGTGAATGTCCTGATCTATGGCGCACCTGGCACCGGAAAGACCGAGTTCGCGCGCACCCTGGCAGCGACCTTGAATGCGCGGTTGAGCGAGGTACCGAGCGAGGACAACGCCGGCGATGCAATCTCCGGTCGCCGTCGCTTCGGTGCCTATCAACTCTGCCAGCACCTGCTCGCTCGACGCGGACGCCAATTGCTGTTGTTTGACGAAGTGGAAGACGTTTTTGGCAGCGTCTCGGAGGCGACGCGCGGGCTGTTTGCGTTGTTTGGTGGCCGCCAGGACCGGGACGCCGAAGGCTTGCGCAAGGGCTGGATCAACGAGGTTCTTGAATCCAATCCCGTCCCGGCACTATGGGTTTGCAACTCCGTCCACGGGCTGGATCCGGCCTACCTGCGACGGTTCGACCTGGTCGTCGAGTTTCGTACGCCGAGTCGCCGAGTGCGACGGCAGGTAATCGACCGCTACTTCAAGGCGGGCGAAATCTCTTCGCAATGCGCCGAGCGGCTTGCCAGCGTCGAAGCACTATCACCTGCACAGGTGGAACGCACGGCGCGCGTGGTCCGCGCTCTGCGCAGACGCGACGCAAAGCTACGCGACAAGACTGCCGAACGGTTGGTCAAATCGTCGTTGCAGGCAATGGGTAAAACGGTCGCGCTGCCGACAGCGCAACTACCGGACTACTACGATCCCGCGTTCCTCAACACCGACGTCGCACTTGCACCGCTTGCCGAAGGTCTTGCCAGGCGCGGCAATGCACGACTATGTCTCTATGGCGTTCCGGGTACCGGCAAGACAGCGTTTGCACATCATCTCGGCCGCGTGCTCGATCGGCCCGTGCTGGTCAAGCGCGGCTCCGACCTGCTTGGCATGTATGTCGGTCAGACCGAGAAGAAGATTCGCAATGCCTTCTCGGAAGCTCGCGACGACGGTGCCATCTTGGTCATCGATGAAGCCGACGGCTTTCTGCGCGATCGCCGCGGCGCGAACCGTAGTTGGGAAGTCACCCAGGTCAACGAACTGTTGACCCAGATGGAAGCGTTCGATGGCATCTTCGTCGCCTCTACCAACCTGATCGACACGCTTGATGATGCTTCGCTGCGTCGGTTCGACTTCAAGATTCGATTCGATGCATTGACGCGCGAACAACGTCGCGCAATGCTCCAGCGCATCGGCGAACCCAGCGGTGACACGTCGGCACAGTTCGCTACCGCCGCTGCGAGGATCGATGCCTTGACCAACCTGACACCCGGTGACTTCAGCAACGTGTTGCGCCAGCTCGACGTGACCGGACAGCCACCGTCGGCCGCAGCCATCGTGACGTTGCTCGCTGCCGAAGCCGGCATGAAGCGCAATGCACGGCAGCGACCGATCGGGTTCGTCGCCGCATGATGCTCGACGTTCGCCATGCCATGCAGCGCGGCCCGCACCACGGCCAGCAGGATTGCATGCTGTTCGGTAACAAGATCCGGCAGGAAGCCAACGAACCGCCGACCAATGTTGGCATGTCGGCCAGCAACATCCTGTTCGCTGTCGCCGATGGCGTCTCGTCGAGTCCACTTTCATCCCTCGCCAGCGCCTACGCGCTGGAGGCGTTGCGCAAAATCCAGCAACAGCGCGAAGCGGATGGCGTGACCGATCTGGTCGATGGTCGCGTCATCCGAAAGATTCACGCCGAGCTGTGCCGACGAATGGCCGACCATCCGCGCACGCGCGGCTCGGCAACCACCATCGCGGTGGCGCACATCGACGAACGCCAGTTGCGCATACTCAACGTCGGCGACTCGCGCGTCTGGCTACGCCGTGCGAACGGCGAAGTCAGGATGCTGTCGAAAGACCACACCGTGCTGCAAGGCCTGATCGACCGCGGCGAAGCCAGCGCCGATGTCGAATACGCCAGCTTCTACCAAGCCCTGGAACACGCCCTCGTCGCCGACCATGACGCCGACGACTTCGCGATTCACAGCGCCACCGTCGACATCGACGTAGGCGACGAAATTATCCTTTGCACGGACGGCGTGGCGAACGCCCTCGAGAACGCCGACATGGCCGCCGCTCTGCACGACCGGACCGCAACCGATCAAATCGACTCACTTTGCGAAACCATCGCCAGCCGCGGCTTGGTCGACGACTACTCGATCATCTGGATCAAGGTAAAGCGATGAAATACAGCAGCGCGCGGGTAGTCACGATCAAACGCTATCGAGCCGTTGACCGGCGAGTGACTACGGCTTTGGTGGTGTCTGCAATCCTTTTATTTTCCGCAACTCCTCGACCCGCAGTCGCGCTGACCGTCACCGAAGTGCGCTACGCCAGCCAGGCAACGTTGAAGGTCTATCAGGTGCGCTATCCGTCCCAGGCCGACCTGAAAATCCAATGGGTCGATCGCGCGTCGCAAGCAAAAGGCGATGCGTTCTGGTTTCGTACTCGCTATCCATCGCAGGCAGAGCGAAAAGTCTACTTCGTGCGCTACCCATCGCAAGCCGACATCAAGATCTACGTCGTCGAACATAGCTCACAGGCGGGATGGAATGGCCCACCACGAGGTTTGCAATCTGGTCGGTAGCGCATGTATGCAATCGACCGATCAAGCGATCACGGGCCACGCCTTCGACGACACGGGTCAACGTATCGTCATGTCGATGTTTCGTCCGTGCAGGCATGTGCAACGACTTTCTCGCTCCCAGCAGGAGCGCCTCATTGAGCCGATAGAGGTCAGCCTGACTAATTTAGCAAGCCCAAGCACCCACCTTTTTCCAGCTTGCTGCGGATTTCCTTGAACTGCCGTAGCGTGTGGGCAACCATTCCGTCTGGTCCCTTATCCACGATGGCGGCCATCGCATCTGCGTCATTCCCCCAATCCCTATACGGATTGAACCACTGATACCACGGCCAGGTGTCACCGTAGTGCTGGGCTCCAAGGCACCGTCGAAGCGCGTCGCCGCGCTCATCTCTTAACGCTGGATCGCATTGATGTCGGGGCCGAATTCCCACGATTGCATTGTTGTAGCGTGGAGATTCAAATCCCATTGCAAGGCAAAACGTCGAAGCAGCGGACGGCTGCAGATAGATGCATCCATCCGAACCGACAAGCGTCTCGCAGGTAATCACCCAATCGAAAAATGAATTGTCTGCCGAAAGCTTCGATTGGAGCTGCTCGGCAAACTTGTTTATCAATGATTGTGTGACAACATCTTTCGATTGGACGACCTCAAAAAAATTGCGAACGTTCTCCGTTGACGCCGTAGCCGAATTTACGATCACATCATTCTCGATCATGTTTTTTGTGCCTTGCATGTCAGTTTGGATATAGTCGATGAAGTCTTCCAGAAGTATGCGAACGCGTTCGGACCGACATTCCCCGATACATGCCTTCAACCATGGGTGCAGTTCGATAAAACCAACCGACTTGAACTGCTTCGCATGAGTTTCCAATTCCTCAACGGTAATGCTTTCTGTCGAAGGCATCTGGCCGCTCCGCATGGTCAGGTACACGAGCCGATATGTTCCGTGCTCGGCGCGAAGCTGTTTGAGGTAGTCGGAAACTTGATTTTGCTGGTCCACGGCAGCCCAGGCCTTGTTCTCGATGCCCAAGACACCTTTGCCGGGGAAGTTGATCTTGATGTCAATGCGACGAGCGGCGCGCTCGATCAGAAAGGTTGACGCCTCGGTAGCGACAACGGCCTTCGCATAGTCGTCAGGCGAAATCACGCCCTTCCAAAAACATTCCAAGAACGAAGCGAGAAAGGCAGTTCCTTGCCCGTGCCTTCCCTCGGGATCCAGTAGGTCGGCCAGCAGCAGAGACAATCCGTACTCATCTTTGCGAATGTACGAAATGATGTTGAAATCGGGCACCAGGCGAGCGCGGGATGCGGACGTGACTCGCCGCACCGCGTTCAACTCTGCCTGCACTCGTTCAAGCCAGCGAATTGCCATTTCTTGAGACATGCGTCGTCCTTAAATTCCGTTGCAAATGTTGCCCGTTGGCGGACGCCTAGACAAGCGCAAAGTGAGAGCAGGCGCCCGTCTGGCGGACGACGAAGTCTTTGCGTAAGTCATTTTCGTTGACTCGAGTCGCTGCACTTGGGGAGTGCTCGGATATTTCCGCTCAAGTTGGATGACACCCAACTATCAAGGTCATCTCGGATGAACGAGGGCGATTGTCCGCTGACACGCTCGGGACAGCCGGACCGGCGATGGCCGCTGCTGGAAAGACGGATTGAATTGCCGTTGCAGCCATCTCCGAGGCGGTGGTTGTGTAATCGCGATCTGCGATGGCGACGACGTAGATCGAATTGGCGTGAATTCGTGAGGCTTCGAGCTTGGTCCTCAGGGGAAGCAACTCGTCGGCCAGACTTCGTGACAGGGCGAGTGACATGACCATTGCGGTGGTCGTTCGGGGAGTAGTCAA
>JBATAQ010000144.1:0-4554 GCA_049661925.1 Dokdonella sp. | reverse complement strand
CCGCGCTGCCCAAGATCGAAGTGACCCACGACGACATTGCATTCCTGCAATACACCGGCGGCACCACCGGCGTGGCCAAGGGTGCCATGCTGACCCACCGCAACATGGTCGCGAACGTCTTGCAGTCGTCGATGTGGGTCACACTCGGAGAGAGAGATCCAGGTGGCATCGTTATCGCGGCACTACCGCTCTATCACATCTTCGCGTTGACAGCGAACTGTCTATCTTTCATGCGAATGGGTGGCGTCAATGTACTCATCCCCAATCCGCGTGACATGAAGGGGTTCGTTGCCGTGTTGCGCAAGTATCCGTTTACCGCATTGCCCGGCGTCAATACGCTTTTCAATGCATTGCTGAACACGCCTGGTTTCGCTGAGGTGGATTTCTCCCATCTTCGGCTTACCTTGGGTGGCGGCATGGCCGTGCAACGTGCCGTCGCCGAGCGCTGGAAGAAGGTGACCGGCTCGGTGCTGACGGAGGCCTATGGTCTGACCGAGACTTCGCCGGCCGCGTGTATCAACCCCATCACCAACGCCGCATACAACGGCGCTATTGGACTGCCAATCTCGTCGACCGAAGCGTCGATCCAGGACGACGACGGTAAGCTACTACCTACCGGCGACATCGGTGAGTTGTGCATCCGTGGGCCGCAGGTGATGAAAGGCTATTGGCAACGTCCTGACGAGACGGAAAAAGTGTTGTCTGCCGATGGATGGCTACGAACGGGCGATATCGCCAAGATGGACGAGCAGGGCTATTTCTACATCGTCGACCGCAAGAAGGACATGATCCTCGTGTCCGGGTTCAACGTGTACCCGAACGAGATCGAAGACGTAGTCACGCGCTACTGCCCCGGCGTGCTCGAAGTCGCGGCGGTTGGCATACCCGACGAAAAATCAGGCGAAGTCGTCAAGCTGGTAATCGTGCGCAAGGATCCGGCCCTGACCGAAGAAGATATTCGCGCTTGTTGCAAGCACGAACTCACAGGTTACAAGCAACCGAAGATCATCGAATTCCGCGACTCGCTGCCGAAGACCAACGTCGGCAAGATTCTGCGCCGCGAACTTCGGGAGAGCGCGTAACCGCCAGCGGCTTATCCAATCTCGATAATAATTGCGCAAAAACGTCAAGTGCAGCAATCACAAAATGGTGGGTTTTTGTTTGTTCGCTGTTACTATCGTGTAAAACATGGTGTCGTCGCAAGGACGCGCGGTGCCTGCAACAAGACGCAGATTCGTCTGCAACTGGGGAGCGTAAGAAGATGGCAATACACCAGGTGTTCGATTCGGTACCGGAGTATTCCTGCCTGCGAGCCGACATTGATACGGCCAACAGGACCCGTTGGCTGTTCATGCACTGTCGTCGGATTGCTGCGACACCGGGCTATCGTGCGTGTTTCTCGCCGCCGTTGATGCGAGAAATGCATAATTTCTTCAATCGAGCCGGCGATAGCCTTCGCCCCATTCACAACGCGCCTGATGGTGGGATAGAACACGGTGTAATTGCGTCGGATGCTGAAGTCTTCAACCTGGGTGGCGATCTCGACCTGTTCTCCCGATTGATTCGCCAGCGGAACCGCACGGACCTCGCCAGCTATGCCCATGCGTGCATCGACGCAATTTACGAGTGGTACCGGCTTTCCCACGAATCCAATCTCCATACGATCGCACTGATCCAGGGTGACGCACTCGGCGGAGGCCTGGAATGCGCGTTGTCGTGCCGCACGATCATTGCAGAAAGTGGCGTGGGGATGGGTTTCCCGGAAGTGATCTTCGGACTGTTCCCCGGCATGGGAGCCTTTTCGTTCCTGCGGCACCGGATATCTCCGCGCCTGGCCGAGGATTTGATGCTGAGTGGAAACATGTACAGCAGTGATGAAATGCACAAGATGGGCGTTGTGGACGTACTTGTCCCGAAGGGCGAGGGCATCCAGGCCACCCGGGATCTGATACGACGCAACCAGCGAATTCCCCACGCTCGCCTAGCGCTCAACCGGGTCCAACACATTTGCGCACCGGTAACGCACTCCGAAATGCTCCGAGTGACCGACCTCTGGGTCGATACCGCACTTCAACTTGGAGACAAATCACTGCGCATGATGGAACGACTGGTACGTGCTCAACAGCGCCAAGCAGCGTCCAGCGTTGCCAGCAATGTCACCACCCTCTCTCGAGTCGGTTGAGTACTGGTCGTTACACTTTAGTGTCCTGATGCGCGACACAGCGGCATGTCTTCCTGCGCCGGAGACACTCGTGACGGAGCTTCTACGCGGCCGGCATTGACAGCGGTACATTCAATGCCTCCCTGGCAAGTTCGTATTCGCTGCGAAGCAGGCGTACTTGACTCTTCCAGTCCGAGCCAGGCGATGTAGGAATCGCGCGCATTGCCGCTTCGGCAGTTGCGGCGAGTCGAGTGGCTCCCATATTGGCGGCAACCCCTTTCAATGCATGGCAATGGTCTCGATATTCCGCCCAAAGCCCCAATTGCGCTGCGCGCTCGACTTCCGTCAGGGCGTTGTTCGCGTCGCGAAGACATTCCTGAACGAACATTCCGACGAATCCATCGCCCAACTTCAGGCTGGCCAACTGATCCAGAACAGAACGCTCGATTACCGAAATCTCGTCATCCCGCTCGGCGCTTTCACACGCGACTGCACGCTCTACAACTTTTTGTTGAGAAAGCTCGGCCAGGACGTCGAGCAGGCGATTGACGGAAATTGGTTTGGTCAGGTAGGCGAAGGCACCAGCGCGCTCACACTCGCGAGCGGTTTCCGAAGTGGCGTCAGCGCTCAGCACGACGATGGGCGTGCTGCGCCGTCCTGCTTCCATGAAACGTGCCTGCTGGATCACCTCGATGCCGCTCATGCCTGGCATGTGCAAATCAAGAATCACGGCATCGAAAGCGTCCTGTTCGAGCGCAGCGAGGACTTCGTCGCCGTTGGCAGCAGATCGAACCTGATGTCCTGCCTTGCCCAGAATTCGGCGCAATACCATCAAATTGGTTGGCTGGTCGTCAGCGATCAGCAGATTGAGTGGCTTCGCGCGCTTGCGATGGCGAACGAACGGGCCGTCGAAAGCAACAACGTTGTCTCCGGACGCGGCCATCTCGGGCTCTACAGCCGCTTTGGCCGCGACGAAGGGAACATCGACCCAGAAATGCGATCCCATACCAGGATTGCTCCTGAAATCAATCTTGCCTCCCATCAACTCGGCCAAGGCCTTCGCAATCGTGGTGCCCAAACCCGTCCCACCGAAGCGCCGGGCAAGTCCGTTTTCCACTTGCTCGAACGCCCGGAAGATGCGCGACTGGTCGGCGTGGGGGATTCCGATCCCGGTATCGCGAACCGAGAATCTCAACATTGGCGTGTCTTCAGTCTGTCCCTCGACGGGACCAACGTCGATTCGGACCGTCCCTTTTTCAGTGAACTTTACCGCGTTCGTCGCGAGATTGAGCACGATCTGGCGTAGGTGGTCACGGTCGCCAGTCAAGGCGGCAGGCACCCCATCTTTCACGCGAACCCTGAGTTCCAGACCTTTTTCGTTGGCAAGTGGCTGCAGAATCAGCTCGATGCTGTGCAGCAAGTCGAGCACGCGAAAGTCGACGTCGGAGCGCTGGAGCTTGCCCGCTTCAATGGCTGAAATGTCCAGCACATCGTCGACGAGCGACAGTAGCGTATGTACCGAGGCGTCGATGACCTGCGCGCATTCGCGTTGCTCGGAATTCAAGGGCGTCGTCGCCAGCACCTGCGACATCCCGACAAGTCCGTTCAAAGGGGTACGAAACTCGTGACTCATGTTGGCAATGAAGCGACTCTTGGCAGCGTTTGCGCGGCGCGCGTCGTCTCGCGCAGTTGTCAAGGCGCGTAGCAGCGAATTCAGGTACATCGGAATCGCGACCAATCCGACCAGAAGGCCGATTCCCAACATCAAGTTTTTGTGCCAATACTCGGTTGCGGCAAGAACGATCCCGAATGCGAATACGCCCAGCATGACGGCCGCGCGAAGGAACTTGACGCCGTAGCGAAGACCATTTCCAACGGTGACCCACAACATGACAACGATCAGGCTCGCCATCGGCTCGCCGACCATCACCATGCTGATCGTCAACATGCTGTAGTCAATCAACATGCCCAGACCACGGCGAACGTGGGAAACGGCGGGATTTACAACGATCGAACCCAGCAAGCCCAAACCGACAATGAACTCAACGAAGAAGGGCAGTGATGGGTTTTGGGACCCCTCCCAATGGGAGAAGATGGTGACTCCAGTCGCATACAACGTCGCAGCGCCGAGTACCAGAAGCCGAATAATGGCCTGCTCGTGTTCGGTATCGGGTCGATCGGATAGTTGCTGCCGTACGTAGCTGAAAAAACCTGACATTGCGCTCTCCCGGGTCGCCTACCCGGGAGCGGGAAATCACATCCCCCAGGTCGACGGTACCAATGTGGCGTTCTGGATTTCTCGCACCCGCTCGGGGTGGGCCAGAACCGCTTTCACACAGACAGGATCAAAAAGCGTGCCACTGTTTTCGTTCAGGTATGCGGCGACTTCGTCG
>JBATAQ010000143.1:0-7105 GCA_049661925.1 Dokdonella sp. | reverse complement strand
GCGGCTACATGGCCGACGATCTCGTGACCGGGCACCATCGGGAAGATCGCATCGCCCCACTCCGCGCGCGCCTGATGCACGTCGGAATGGCAGACGCCGCAGTAGCGGATGTCGATCAGCACTTCGTTGGGACCGGGATCACGGCGCTCGATGGAGAATGGTGCGAGCGGTTCGGCAGCGGCAGCGGCAGCATAGGCGGGCGTAGTGTGGGACATCGTGATTCCTTGATGGGAAGCGGATCTCGGATTCTACGCCGCGCCCCGGCAACAACATCGAAACCACGTAGACGCAGCGTCAACGCGTCTTCGGGGGAACGCACTCCCTGACCACTTCGCGACAACCCACCGCCGTCATCAGTTCTGCGAAAGCGGGCCCCAGTTTGATCTTCGTCAATTGGCGGAAGAAACAGCAAGATCAAAATGGTTTCCTGCTTTCGCAGGAATGACGACGGGTTTTTTCATCGCGCATCCGTTCCTGAAAGTATTGCGCTTTCGCGAGACTGCGAAGGCAGGATGCCGAAGCGAACATCCGCGTCGCGGATGGCCCGAAGGGCGCGCGAAGGACTTCGCGCGTAATGACGACGGGGTGGTGTAGTCCGGCACCGAGCTCGCCGCACGGAGGTGATCGCGTCGGGAAGTGACACAATCGCGTCGGCGTAACGAGGGCGAATGATGGGCACACGCAAGCACGAACGGATTGACCTTTCCAACGGTGCATCGGCGAACTTGCCGCTGGTGCTGCTCGGCGTGTTCGCGGTTGCCGTCGCGCTGTCGGCGATCAATCCGACCACTCGCGAAGACTGGTTGATGGAAAACATTCTGGTCGCGTTGGCACTGCCGGTGATTTATTGGGGCTGGATGCGGGTGCGGCTGTCGAACGCCGCCTATGTGTTGCTGTTCGTGTTCGGCGTGCTCCACGAAATGGGTGCGCACTACCAGTATTCGAACGTTCCCTACGAGCAATGGTTTGCGGCGATCAGTGGAGGTGGGTCCGTGGATGCGCTGTTCGGATTCCAGCGCAACCAGTTTGATCGCGTCATGCACTTTCTTTACGGCGTGCTGGTGACGCCGGCGGTGACCGAAATCATCTGTGCACAGGTAGTGTTGCGCGGCACCTGGCGCTTCCTGCTGCCGGCCGGTTTCATGATGACCCACGGCATGGTCTACGAAATCTTCGAGATGGTCGCCGCGCTGATGGTCGGCGGCGATCTGGGCCAGGCCTACCTCGGCACCCAGGGCGATGTGTGGGATGCGCAAAAAGACATGGCCTTTGCCGCACTGGGTGTGATCTTGATCCTGCCGTACTGGTTGCATCGCCTGCGCAAGGCGGGGCATTGACTTGCTACAGGTGCGGCTTCAACCAGGCCTCGATTCCGGCCTCATCAAAGTTGCCGATACGCTGCGCAACGATGCGGCCATCACGACCGATCAGCACGCTGTAGGGCAATACACTGCGGGTGTTGCCGTAGCGGGTTGACCAGTCGGGGCCGAGTGCGGGATCGTTGATCAGGATGGGGTAGCTCACGGGAAACTGGATAAGGAATCCGTTCGCGGCGGCGGCGTCTTCGCTGGCGATGCCGATCACTTCCAACCCTTTCTCTGCGTGACGATTGCGGATGGTGTCGAGCAGGGGCATTTCTTCGCGGCATGGCCCGCACCAGCTGGCCCAGAAATTCAGCAGCACCAGCTTGCCGTCCCATTGCGCGAGCGACGTGGGTTCGCCATCGCGATTCGGCAGGCTGGCATCGTCGCGGCGGTCGCCGACATTCAAGGCGACGACGCCTTGTTCAACGGCCACATTGCGCGGCGTCGGTTGCATCCAGCGACTGGCGATGAGTCCCACACCCGCGCTCAACAGCGCAAGCGCGACGATCAACACGTTTTGTCTGGTGAAGATGCTCATGGCACGGACAGCGCCGCATCGACGATGGATTGGGTCAGCAGCGTCGGCAGCACTTGGCCGGGATCATCCTTGCCTTTGAACACGATGTAGAGCGGCACGCCGACCGCCTGGTGATGTTCAAGGAAGGCGGTGATTTCGGGATCGACATTGGTCCAGTCGCCTTTCATGTAGACCGCGTTGGTTTGCTTCAGGCGACCACGGAAATGGTCGGTGCCAAGCACGGTGCGTTCGTTGAGTTTGCAGGTGGTACACCAGTCGGCGGTCATGTTGACGAACACGGTGCGGCCCTCGCCGAGCAAGCTATCGAGCGCGGCGCGGCTATAGGCGACGCTGTCGGATTCGGCGGCTGCGGTTGGTGTGGACAGGCGATTGATGTAGGCGAGCGGTGCCAGAGCGGCGATCAGGAAAAGTGCAGTCAGTGCATGCCCGGCGATGCCGCGATCACGGCCGCGTCCATACCACCACAGCGCGAGCGCCAATACGACGGCGCCGATCAGGACCAGCCCGACAGCGTCGATGCCGCGTTGCTGGCCGAGCACCCAGACCAGCCACACGGCGGTCAGGTACATCGGGAACGCGAGTACCTGCTTGAAGGTGTCCATCCACGCGCCGGGTCTGGGCAGGCGACGCGCCAATGCGGGCACGAAACCGATCAGCAGGAATGGCAACGCCAGTCCCAATCCGAGTGCGAGGAACACCAGCAAAGCGACAATAGGCGATGCGGCAAATGCGTAGGCGAGCGCGCCGCCCATGAAGGGTGCGGTGCATGGACTTGCGACGACACAGGCGAGCACACCGGTGAAGAAATCGCCGGCCGGGCCGGAGCGATTGGCCAGCCCTTGGCCAACGCCCGCCAAGCTCCCGCCGATCTGGAATACACCCGACAAACTCAAGCCGACCGCCAGCATCAGATAAACCAGGAGGCCTACGAACAACGGTTGCTGCAACTGGAAGCCCCAACCGAGCGCGAGCCCAGCACTGCGCAAACCGATCACCAGTAAGCCAATTGCCGCGAACGACGCGAGCACGCCGGCCGAATACCACAACGCGTGGCTGCGCGCTTTCTTCAGGCTCTCGCCACTTTCGGCGAGGCCGATCAACTTGAATGACAGCACCGGCAGCACGCACGGCATCAGGTTCAAGACCAGGCCACCGAGTACCGCGGCGAGCAAGGCACCGAGCAACCCAAGCTTGCTCGGTGGTGGCGCGGTCGAGCGCAGTGCATTGTCGGCTGCGGTCGTGGTCGATTGCGTCGCTGCTGCTGGCGCGACTTGCGCTGCCATCGGCACGAAGCTGGCCGTGGCACTCGCGAGCTGATCGGTCGTCGCGGCGGGCAGATCGACATTCACCGTGCGCTGCATCACGGGATAGCAGATGCCGTTTTCCTTGCAGCCCTGGAACTCGGCGGTCAGCGGCATCGATTGCGAGGCACCGTTCGCTCGCCGCATCGGCAGCGGCAATTCGACCTGATCGAAGTAGACGACGACGTTGCCGAAATGCTCATCGACGTGATCGACTCCGATGGGCCAGGTTGGCTCTCCGAGTCCCACATCGGCACCGTCACCAGCAGTCAGGACGGTCTTGTCGCGATAGAGGTAATAGCCCTTCGGCATCGTCCAGCGCGCGAGCACTTGGGTGGGACTGGTCGCGATGGCTTCGAAGCGGAACGCCTGTTCTGCCGGCAACGCGGGTTCGTCGATACCGCCGCTGAGTGGCGTGGTGCCGCCAAGATTGAATGCCGGTGCGTTGGTTCCGGGCAGCGACGATGACGAGGCTTGCGCAAGCGCCGCGCCATCCAGCGTCACCGTCACCGGATGCGGCGGGTAGCAGATCAGCGGATCGACTTCGTGGCAGCCCTGCACGGTGACGACAAAACGAATGCTGTCTGTTGCAGGATCGGCGAGCGTGTATGGAACGATGGCATCGACGCTGTCGTGATAGATCTCGACATCGCCAAAGAACTCGTCGTACTTGGCCTTGCCTGCCGGCAATTCGATCGCGCCAAGGTTCAAGCCAGCCTGGTCGGTCTTGAGCTTGATGCGGCCCTTGTAGAGGTAGTAGTCCTTCGCAATCTGCCAATGCAGCGCCACCTTGCCGGGTTCGACCAGTTCGTATTTCAGGCGATAGGCGTCTTCAACCGGCAGCAAGCCATCCTGCGCGTGGGCGAGGGATGGCAGCAACAAGAAGGCGAGCAAGAAACGAATCACGCGAAACTCCAAAGGTCAGGCTGGATGTCAACGATGAATAGGTGCACGGCGATCAGGGCGCAGACGCGGCTGCGGCGATCCAGTCCCGATACGGGCCATGCGCGGCGGCGGCTTCGACCACGATCAGCTCGGGCAGTTCATACGGGTGCAACTCCTGCACTCGTGCAAACACGGCGTCCTTGCGATGCATCATCGTCTTGATCAGCAGCAGCTCTTCGGCATCGATCTGCAACTGGCCTTGCCAGCGATAGGTGGAAACCATGCCGGGGATGCGGCTGACGCAGGCGGCGAGGCCTTCTTGGACCAAGGCATTCGCGATGGTTTCGGCGCTGGCCGCATCGGGGCAACTGGTCTGGATGATGACGACGGACATGGCTCAGTTTCGCATGGCTCGTAAATGCCGCGCTCAGCCGCGTTCCGGCAGGCTCCACCGTTCGCATCCCGCCGGGGTGAGCCGGAACACGTCAATGAAACTCTGGAAGCCTCTGTTGTTGCTGACCTCCGTCGGCCTGCTCGCTGCCTGTGCCAGCACGCCGAAGAACCCGAACCCGCGCGCTGATGTTCCCGTGAAGCTTGCCAACATCGACGACCTGCCACGCTACATGGGCAAGTGGTATGTGATCGCCGAGATTCCGTGGTTCGGTGAGAAGGGTTATGTCGGCAACCAGTCGCTGTGGAAACTGCGTCCCGACGGCAAGATCGAAGACAACTTCTACGGCCACAAGGATTCGTTTGACACGGAGGTTACCCACCACCAGTTCATCGATACCGTGGTGCCGAATACGGGCAACGCGCATTGGCGAGTGAAGCTGTTCTGGCCGATCACGGTCAGCCAGCTGACCTTGTATGTCGACCCGGAATATCGCTACACCCTGCTCGGCAACGAAGACAAGAAGTGGGGCTGGATCATGTCGCGCGAAGACACCATGGATCAGGCGACATACGATGATCTGATCGCTCGCTTCGACGCAATCGGTTATGACACGAGTCGCTTCAAGCGCGTGGTGCAGAAGCCTGAGCAGATGGGGAAGCCGGGTTTCATGACGCCGGAGAAATAGCTCTCGCCCTCGTCATCCCCGCGAAGACGGGGACCGATTTTGATCTTCGTCAGGCTCGAACATTTTGATCTTCGTCAGGCTCGAAAACAAACAGCAAAGTCAAAACGGTTACCCGCTTTCGCGCCGCTGTCCGGAATAATTTTGTTTGCCTGAGCACCAAGTCGTCGGCGCTTCAAGCTGTGGTGCGCGCACCCAAACCTATTCGTTTCCCCGGCGCAGACCGGGGTCCAGTGGACGAGGGCTTCTGGCAGTCTTTTGGGGCTATCGAGACAGCCCCGCATCAGATGAAGATTGCCAACGGCGTCTAAAGACTGGACCCCGGCCTTCGCCGGGGAAACGAAATCGCGGAACGTGCCGCGCTCGATAGTTGAGTCGCCCGTTCCCGAAGAGCGACGAAGACCAATCGCCGCAACGCGTTCCACTAACGTGGTCGACTTATTCCTGACAGCAGTGCGCTTTCGCGGGGACGACAACAGGTTTCTATAAAACTGCCGCTTGTCAGCGATACCCCGCCGCCTGCAACTCGAACAGTTCGGCGTAGCGGCCGCCCGTCGCGAGCAATTCCTCGTGACTGCCGGATTGTTCAACCCGGCCATCGGCCAGCACCAGAATGCGGTCGGCCATTCGCACTGTCGAGAAGCGATGTGAGATCAGTACCGCCGTGCGGGCCGTGCTGAGTTCACGGAAACGCTGAAACACCTCAAACTCCGATCGTGCGTCGAGTGCTGCGGTCGGCTCGTCGAGGATCAGCACTTCCGCATCGCGCATGTAGGCGCGCGCGATCGCGATCTTCTGCCATTCGCCGCCGGACAGATCGATGCCTTGACTGAAACGCTTGCCGATCATTTGCTGATATCCCAGCGGCAATTTTTCGATGACTTCATCGGCGAGCGATTGTTGCGCTGAACGTTGGATGCGTTGCTCGTCATCACGTGCATCGATGCGACCCACCGCGATGTTTTCCGATGCGGTCATGTAGTAGCGCACGAAGTCCTGGAAGATGACGCCGATGCGCGCGCGCAACTCATCGAGATCGTAGTCGCGCAGGTCGTGGCCATCGAGCAGGATGCGGCCTTCATCCGGGTCATACAGCCGCGCCAACAACTTCACGACGGTGGTCTTGCCGGCCCCATTTTCGCCGACCAGTGCAATCACTTCGCCTGCGCTCAGCGTGAAATCCAGATGGCGCACGGCCCAGCGTTCGGCACCGGGATAGCGGAAGCCGACGTCTTCGAAAACGAAACCTTGTGCAATCGGCTGCGGAAATGGTCGCGGATTTTCCGGTGACACGATTTCGGGCTGCACCTCGAAGAACGAGAACAGGTCGTCGAGATACAACGCCTGCCCTGCGATCTGCGAGAAACCAACCAATAGCGATTCAAGCAGGCTGCGCAGGCGCAGGAATGATCCCGAAAGAAACACCAGGTCACCAATCGTGAAACGGCCGCGCACCGTGCTGATCACCAGGTACGCATAGGCCAGGTAGTAGCCCAGCGTACCGATAGTGGTGAACAGCGCGCCCCAGCCGGCACGTCGCGTCGCCAGCGCTCGATTTGACTTGAACATGGCTTCGGCGAGAACGCGATATCGATCAATCAGGAACCCGTGCAGGCTGAAAATCTTGACCTCTTTCGCGGTCTCGGTGCTCGCGCCGATCTGGCGCAGGTAATCCAGCTCGCGCCGCTCGGGCGTGTACGAAAAGTTGAGCGAATAACTCTTCGCGTTGAAGTGCGCCTCGCCGACAAAAGACGGGATCACAGCAATCGCAAGCAATACGATCAGCCACGGTGCGTAGGCAATCAGTCCAGCAGCGAACGCGATGATGGTCAGCGTGTCCTGCGCCTGGCCGAAAATCTGGCCCATCAACGACATGCGGCCCATGCTCTGTCGTCGCGCGCGGTCGAGCTTGTCTTGTAGTTCCGCATCTTCGAAATCTTC
>JBATAQ010000142.1:0-8846 GCA_049661925.1 Dokdonella sp. | reverse complement strand
CTGTTGAAGAGCGCCTCCGCTTTCGCGGGAAAGACGACGGGTGCGGGTTGTGTCGCTCTCTGGCATTTGAGTCGTCCGAGAGGTAAAAGCCACGTAGACCAATTGCCGCAACGAGTTCCAGGAACGCAGTCAAATTATTCCGGACAGCAGTGCGCGAAAGCAGGAATGACGACGGTTTAGGGTTGTGGCGCTTTCAGGAATTTGAGTCACCGGTGCCGCAGTATCGCGGAAAGCGAGTTGCGACTAGGGCTGTGCGGCACGACGCCAGTTTTTTCGGACAGCAGTTCCGCGAAAGCGGGGATGACGACGGGTTTGTGAACTTTCAGGCGTCCGGCGAAGCTGAACAATTGCAACGTTGCGAATAGCGGCGGGCCTTCGCGAGAATCACGAGGCCTGTGTTTTTTGCGTTCGTAAACGTCACTCGGCGACAATGGCGGATCCAACAACCGGAGTCAGCCATGCACCGCTGGAGAAGCCTGCTCGCGTTTCTCGTCGCTACTTTTGCTGCTGCCGCGCTCGGTAGTCTGAGCATGCCCGACGCCTGGTATGCAGCATTGAACAAGCCCTCGTTCAATCCGCCGAGCTGGATCTTCGGACCGGTATGGACGGTGCTGTACGTGTTGATCGCGGTCGCCGGCTGGCGCGTCTGGAAGCAAGCGGGTGGCTGGTGTGGTGCGCTCTCGTTGTGGTTGCTGCAACTGGTCCTCAACGGGCTATGGACGCCCTTGTTCTTCAGTATGCATCGCATCGACCTGGCGTTGATCGACATCGTTGCGCTGGTGGTGGTGTTGATCGCGACCATCATCGCGTTCTTCAAGCGCGACCGAGTCGCTTCATGGATGCTGGTTCCGTACCTTTCGTGGGTATCGTTCGCGACCCTGCTCACAGCCAGCATCTATCGGCTCAATCCCGCCGGTTAGGCCCAGAGGTGAATGCGTTGCGCTGCACTGCAACACGGATTGCTTTATCCTGCGCGCCTTGCCCGGGCCCGCCCGGTATTTCGTGAACTTTGCGAGAGAAAGACATGGCGCTGGAAAAGGTCCCGGCCGGGCGAGTGGTCCCCGACGAAATCAACGTGATCATCGAAATCCCGAAGGATTCCGAGCCGGTCAAGTACGAAGTGGACAAGCAATCGGGAGCGATCTTCGTTGATCGCATCCTGTCCACGCCGATGCGTTATCCGTGCAACTACGGCTACGTTCCGCAGACGCTGGGTGGCGATGGCGATCCGCTCGACGCGCTGGTGGTGTTGCCATTGCCGCTGGTGCCGGGCTCGGTGATTCGCTGCCATCCCGTCGGCATGCTGATGATGACCGACGAAGCCGGCGCCGACGAGAAACTGCTGGTCGTTCCAATCGCGAATATCTTCAACGGCTACGAACACATTACCGATATCCAGCAGGTTTCCAAGCACTGGATGGACCGCATCGGCCACTTCTTCGAGCATTACAAGGATCTGGAAACCGGCAAGTGGGTGCGCATTGATGGCTGGAGTGATGCGGCTGCCGCGAAGGCGGAAATCCTCGCATCGATCAAACGTTACGAAGACGACCAGGTGCAGTAGACGAACCGATGCTGGCGACGGTTACTCGACGCGACCGCCGCCTTGCGACAAGCCCATCTTCTTGAGCATGGCCAGATAGCGCGGATCGTCGCGCACGTTCTTCATCAGTGGATCGATCAGCAAACCGGCAGTTCCCGCATCGCGTGTGTCGTACGAGATTTGCAGCCATTCCATGGCCTTGTCCGGCTCATTGCGCCAGGCATAGACCTCGGCGATCTGGTAGGCCATCGATGCGCTGTCTTCCTTTATCAACAGGTCCAGCGCGGCGTCGGCTGCTTCCCTGTCGTCGCCAATCGAGTAGGCCAGAGCCAGCTCGAAATGACGGAAGCCGGCGGTCGTCCCGGTTGCGGATGACTGCGTATTTTCCTGCTCGGCTTCGGCGAGGGCCGTTTCGAAATCACCGCGCAACACCGCACCGATCACCTGCCAGCGCCGGCTGGCCAATGCCGTCGGTTGCAATTCCGCTGCCTTGCGTCCCTGCGCTTCCGCTTCCTCGATCTGGCCATTGGCAATCAGCGCTCGACCGTAGTTGATGCGTGCGTTGTAGGACAGCGGGTCCAATTCCACCGCTTGGCGGGCCAGGTCGATGGCCTCCTCGATATGCCCCTGGAACAGCACCACCTGCGACAGGCGATATTTCGCTTTGGCATTGTTGGGCGCCAATTGTTCGGCGCGCCGCAACGCGGCGATGGCGCCGGCGTAGTTCCAGTCGACGGCAAAGCGAATCCAGCCCAGCGCGGTATGCGCTGCAGACAGCGTTGGAGCAAGCTGGACCGCCTTTTGCGCATCGCGACGCGCACTCTCTTGCGCCTGCGCAAACTGTGACGGATTACGCGTCGAAATCCACTCCCAGGCTTCGGCGCGTTCGGCATACGCAATCGCGTAGTTCGGATCGATCTTGATCGCCTCGTCAAACGCCGCGACGGCTTTCGGCCAGCTCTCGAAATTGCTGCGTTCAAGAAAGAAGTGGCCTTGCAGGTAGGCGTTGTGTGCCTGCACGTCGCGCACTGCCGCTTCCGTAGCCGTACCCGGTTGATTGCCGAGCACGGAAACCTTCAACGAGTCGGCGACGGCCTGGGCGATTTCCGACTGCACCGCGAAGATGTCTCGTGCATTGCGGTCGTAGGTGCGCGACCACAGTTGATGGCCGTCGGCTGCGCTGACCAGGCCAACGACGATGCGAACACGCTCCGCCTGGCGGCGCACGGTTCCTTCGAGCAGATTCGCCACACCGAGCATTGCGCCGATAGTGCGGCTGTCGGTGTTGCTGCCCTTGAAGCGAAATGCGGAGTTGCGACCGATTACCTTCAGATCGCGTATCTGGCTGAGCGAAGCAATCAGTTCTTCGGACAGTCCATCGGAAAAATACTCGTTGTCGGGATCGCCGCTTTCATTCACCAAAGGCAACACCGCGATCGATTTCTGCGGCAGGTCCAGCGTATCGCGGTGGCTGACAAAACGATTCACCAACAGCAGGACCACCGCCAAACTCAATACCACGATGATCGCGCGATCGAGCATGCGCGCGGTGAGCAGGTTGATCGATTCGGAAGCTTCTACCGCGCTCTCGCGGCGAAGACCCTGCGGGGTCAATTCGTAAAACCACGACACCGTCATGGCGATCGGGAAACCAGCCAACGCAACAAACACGATCGTGCGGACCAGCACGGCAGGCAAGCCGAACACCGGGAAAATCTGGGTGACCACTTCCAGCAACAACCACATGGTCGCCGCGTACAGCGTGGCCGCGCGAAACATGTTGCGTCGCTTCATCTGGCCAAGCACGCTGCGAAAGCTCATCGACGATCTGCATCAGCGGGACGGCAACGGCAAGGCTGCTGCCGGCTTGGGCAATCCAACTTCGCGGCACAAGGCGGCGAAGCGAGGGTCGAGTCGATAAGCATTGAGTAATGGATCGTACAGTAGCAAGCCGATGCCCGGGTCGCGCGAGTCCCAGGCACGCGCGAGCCACGCGAACACCTGGTCGCCGTCCCCGCGCAGCGCATACACCTGCGCAATCTGGTACGCCGCCTTGCCAGCCTGCTTGTCGATGAATAGCTGCAACGCGGCATCGGCGGCAGCGCGGTCGTCGCCAATCTGTAACGCGCGCGCCATCGCCGCGTCGCGCCAGTCGCCCTTGGGTTCCTGCTGGGCGAATTCCACAGCTGCTTCCAGGTCGCCGCGCAGGACCGAAACGATGGTCAGTTGTTCGTAGTTACCGTTCGCATCCGGCTGCAATTCGATCGCATCGCGGAACGCCTGCGCGGACTCATCAAGCTTTCCTTGCGCCATCAGGTAGACGCCGAGTCGATGCTTGCTGTGCGCATTCAATGCATCCGTAGCCAGCGACAGTCGAATCTGTTCGACGGCTTCGTCGATACGACCCAACGCGGCCAGCAGATTGGCCCGCAACGCGGTCGCCGCGCTGTCGTTTGGCAACAACTCCAGCGCCTTGTGGTATTCGGCTTCGCCACCGGTCCAATCGAAATCGTTCCACACCATCAGCATGCCGCGTGCCACGTGAGCGGCGGCGAGGTCGTTGTCGAGACTGAGTGCCCGGTCGACCGCTTCACGCGCCATGGAATAGCCGCGACGCATTTCAACGCCTTCGAGAAACCGACCCGATAGCGTGGTCCACATCGCCGAAAGTCGCGCTTGCGCCAGCGCATAGCGATCATCCAGGCTCGCTGCGCGCTGGTAGAACTCGATGGCCTTGCGGAAATCCGCTTCGGTGCCGCGCGCTTCGTAAAACCGCCCTTGCAGGTACGCGTTGTAGGCATCGAGGTTGCCGCTGGGCGGGTGTTCGCTCTGGCGAACGCTTTCCGGATCAGCCAGCAGGGTTGCCTTGAGTTGTTCGGCGACCGCCTTGGTGATGCCTGCTTGAAGGTCGAACAGATCGACGTACGGACGCACATAGCTTTGTGACCAGAGCGTGCTGCCGTCGGCGCTGTTGATCAGTTCTGCGGTTATGCGAACTTCGGTCCCGGCGCGCCGCACCGTGCCATCGAGCAGGTGCTTGACGCCAAGTTTTTCGGCAATGCTGCGGCTGTCTTCGTTGCTGTCGCGAAACTGGAAGGAGGAATTGCGGCTGACCACGCGCAATCCGGAAAATTGCGACAACGCGCTTATCAGGTCGTCCGACAAGCCATCGGAAAAATACTGCTCGGCCTTGTCGTCACTGGCGTTCGAGAACGGCAACACGGCGATGGACTCGCCAGCCTGGGCCGTGCCGTCGTCATTGAGGAACAACTGGTCGACCACCAGGACAATCAAAGCCAGGCTCAACGCCGCGATGATCCAGCGATCAAGTTTGCGACGGGTTGAATGTTGCTCGACCGGTTCGGCTTCGGCGTCGGCGTCTGTGTCGGTTTCGTCCACTGGCGGCGCGATCGCGCTCCAGTCATAGAACCACGACAGCAGCATGGCGACCGGAAATCCGGCAAACACCGCGATGACGATGATCCGCTCGACCCAATTGGGAACGTCGAAAAACGGCAGGACCTGGGTAGTGATCTGAACCAGCAACCAGCCGGTCGCCGCGTAAAGCGTAGCCGCCCGATAGACATTGCGTTGCTTGAGTTCAGTGATCAGGTTCAACGCCTGCCCCCTCGGCTGGCCAACGCACGGAAACGTTTGAATGCCTTGTTCGCGACGACCGTCAAGTCATTGCCTGGTCGTTGCAGGGATCGACTTCGCGAGGCCTCGGCGAATATACACCAGCACCTGCGCCGATCACTCGATGCTCTGGTAATCGATCAAGCTGGGCGAGCTACTCTTCGTCGGTGTCGGAACGACCATCGCGATCCGCGATACCATTCGCCAGCGCCACCTTCGACGGCCAGACCGCGATGGAGCTGCCGCGAAACGGGATTCGCCAAAGCGGCGGCGCGGCAAGCTGCAACTTGTCTTCGAACGTGATCAGGTAACCATCTGGATTGGCCTGCAACCAGTCTCGCACCTGGTTGGCGTGATAGAACCACGGCAACGGCTTCTGCAAGCGACCCGCGAACTCGTAGACGCCGTGGTGCCAACCGTAGTGCAGCAGCGGTGCGCCGCTGTCCTGCAACTTGCGGATTTCCTGCGCGGCGAGGCTGGGGTTGTAGCTGACTCCGGTGCCCTGCACGATGGCAAGCTTCACCAGCAGCACTACGCTGAGCGTCGCCAGCGAAGGCCATACGGCCCCGTGCAGGCGTTTGCGTGCAACGATGAAGGCGATGCCAATCGCGCTCATCAACACGCCCCACCAAGGCCACAGCGGGACGAACAAACTCCAGTCGTCGCGCGTGGTTGCAAAATGCGGCACGAGCGCAAGCGCGATGCCGAGCAACACCATCAAGAACCCGACCAGGCCGACACGAACCCGCAACGCTCCACGCGCAATCAATACGCCAAACGCCAGCGCGAAACCCGGCAGGATTGGCAGCAGGTAGTGACCCTGCTTGCCACTGACCAGCGAAAACACCAGCACGGTCGGCACGATCCATCCAACTGCCAGGAGCAGCGCAGGTTCGTCTGAAACCGCCGAGCGCATATCGGACCAGCGCCCGCGCAACACCAAAATCCACGGTAGCAGCATCATCGGCAGCAACCACAAGTACCACCAGAACGGACGCTGATGCGCAAAGCTCGATGTGACACGACCGACGGTTTGCTTGAAGAAAATCGCATGCGAATAAATATCACCACCAACGATGGCTGCCGGGATCGCCCAGACCAGTCCAATCGCGGCACCCAGCAGCACCGCCAATCCCAACGAACCAAAGTAGCGCCCTTTGCGCGAGCGAACCGCCTCGCTCCACCACGGCGCGGTCAGCGCGGCGAAGCCGATGTCGAGCAGAACCACGGGTCCTTTGGTGAGTACGCCAAGGCCAATCCCGAGACCGGCAATCAAGATGCCGCGACCACGCCGACCCTCAGCGAGATCGAGCACGCCGAACAGCGCGATCAACACGCAGGTGGTCAGCACGATGTCGAACATGATCGCGTTCGCGAAAATCGCGAAGTGACCAATGCCGAGCAGCACCCATTGCGACGCTCGCGCCGCTTGCGCTGTAGCGCCCAGACGCAACGCGATGCGACCGAGCAAGATCAGACTCAGCAGCGAGCAGGCGAGTGTGACCAGTCGCGCGCTCCAACCGTGCAGGCCAGTCAGCGTCCAGCTTGCGTTGATAAGCCAGAACAGCAGCGGCGGCTTTTGCGAATACAGTTCGCCATTCAAGTGCGGCACCAGGAAATTGCCGCTCTGGTGCATTTCCCAGGCAACCGCGAGGTAGCGCGTCTCGTCGATCGGCATTGGCGGCAACAGCAGTGCAACCGGTAGCAGAAAAAGCAGCGCGATCGCGACGGGATGCTCCAGCCACTCGCGCCAGTCGCGGGTCGGGCCGATCACTTCAACGATCCGCTGACAGCAAAGGGCGACCGCGAGGGCCGCCCTGAAACGTGCCGAATACGAACGCCGTCAACCACGCCGCAAAAGTGCCTGCAGTTCGATGATCGCGGCGTTGGCACGCGATACGTAGTTGGCCAACACCAGCGAATGGTTGCCGAAGAATCCGTACGGCGAACCGTTCAGCACCATTGGGCTGCGCAGCGGCTTTTGCGCTTCATCGAGTTCGCGCATTACCTGCTCAAGGCTGACCATTGCGTTCTTGTCGTTGAGCACCTGGCGGAAGTCGATGCGGATCGCTTCCAGTTGTTCGCGCAAGGCCCAAGTGTAGCCCCGCGCTTCGTAGAAGTTGTCGTCGATCTTCATCCATGGCGTGCGCACCATGCGGGCGCGTTCGCCAGGCTTGGTTTGCTCGGCGCTGGCATCGTTTGCAAGGTCGGTATCGGTGCGGTACTGGCCGACGCTGGCCGACAAACGCTGCGATAGCGAACCCAACCGCTGTGAGGCCGTCTGCAAATATTCGCCGAGGTTGTCGGCACGCGCATAGAACTGCGCATTGTTCGGATCGGAATCGGCAAGCCGCACCAGATAGCCGTCCAGACGCGCGATGCCCTTGCGGTACTGACCTTCCGAACTCGGCAGCAACCAGCGATCATTTGGCGAACTGAACAGCGGTTCGGCTTCCTGCAAATCCTTGTCCTCGACCGACTGCGTTTGCGAGCGGCTGAAGTCGTTGCGCAGCGCGCGGGTCAAATCTCGAATCGCGGTAATGACGCCGAATTCCCAGTTCGGCTGGTTGTCGAGGAACAGGCCCGGCGGCAACTTGTCGTTGCTGATGTAGCCGCCGGGTTTGTCGAGCAGTGTCTGCGTCGATTTCACCGCACTGACCGTTGTGGTGTAGCCGATCGGCAGAGTCGCGCTGCTGGTGCCGGCATGTTCGCGTGCGGCGGCAGCCACATCGAAATGCACCGGTTCGCTGTCCCACCACCACATCAACGCAAGAATGACGATGGCGTAGACCACGATCACGAAGCCGATCACGCTGCCGCGTCGCGAGCGCGACTTCCCGGAACGCGATGCAGCAGTTTTGTTGTCGGTCGATTCTGCCATCATAAAAGCTCCAGGCTACTCAGCAACAAAGTTTAGCGCAGCCACCGTTAGCCTCCGGTTCAACGGCGGCCAACGCGAAAGCGAAGCGTTGGCAACTACCTATTTCTTCTTTGCGGCCTTCCCAGCCTTGCCGGTCTTGCGCGGATCGGGTTTGGCTGGCTCGCCATCCTTGCCGAGGTGTTCGAGCAAGGTCGCCATGTCCTCGGCGTGTTCTTCCTCCATGGCGAGAATCTCTTCGAGCATGCGTCGCGTCGTCGGATCGTCGTTGCCGATGTAGGTGATGATCTCGCTGTACGTCGAAATCGCGATGCGCTCGGCGACCAGATTTTCCTTGATCATGTCGACCAGGTCTTCGCCCTTCACGTAATCGGAATGGCTACGTGTGAGCAGACCTTCCGGCGACAGGTTGGGCTCGCCATCGAGCTGGGTGATGCGCTCGGCGATCTGGTCGGCATGCGCCTGTTCTTCATTGGCGTGCTCAAGGAACTCGGCGGCAACGCTCTTGGCGTGAATGCCCGACGCCATGTAGTAATGATACTTGTAGCGCAGCACGCAGACGATTTCCGTCGCCAGCGCCTCGTTGAGAATCTCGATAACTTTCTTGCGATCGGCCTTGTACGACGAGGTGATCGCGCCATCCGCAATGTGCTCGCGGGCGCGCTTGCGAATGGTCTGCATATCGGTGACGAACGGTTTGTGAGCCATGGCGTGCGTTTTTCCTTGGGCAGGGATTGGGAGTGCTTGTCAGCCAAACGGTAACGGCGGATGGCGTCACAGCATCATAGG
>JBATAQ010000141.1:0-6306 GCA_049661925.1 Dokdonella sp. | reverse complement strand
AGGAATGGCTGCCACCAGACTGGTCATGCGTCTCTCTCGCCTGCCGGCGAGCGACCTGCCTTTCTTGCACATGTTCGCTTCGCGAACTGGCCCGAATCCATTCGGGCCACCCTGCGGGCCTTTTCTGCGCCAACTCGCCTCCCCGAAACGGGGTCAAGACCGAGAGCACACAGCGCGGAGCGCTGTGCTTTTGATCCACCCGCCCGTTTCCTGTTGGCAAGTGCTGGACGGATCAGCCGCTTGCGGGCCGCGCGAGGGATCGCGTGGCTTCGGCTGCGGCACAGGATGTGCCTTCAGCCGAACCCGGCAAGTGCTTGCGCACCCGCACGGCTTTGCCGTGCGGGCGACAGGTCATCGGGTCGCATCTTTCGCCCACGTTTCTCTGCGAGGAGAAAGGTGGGTCGCTCGCCGGCAGGCGAGAGAAACGCTTGACCAGACTGGCGGAAGCCTACGAAGGCGCGCGGCGCAGCGCGCTAACCATGGGGCTAGCCAGTTGGCGATAGCCTAAACAACAATCCAGGCGGCCAGACGGCCGAAGCAAATCAATCGGGTTACAAGTCCCGGACCCTCATCCGGCGCGTTGCTCCACCTTCTCCCGCGGGGAGAAGGGAAACCAGTGGAGACAGCCGACAACGGAGAGTGGACAGCCTGCCGCAGGCAAACGAACTCGCCTCCTTCAAGGTGAAGATTGCGGTGTGATGTCGATCACCACATCGACCCGCAAGCCGACGGGTAGTTGAGGTTGGCCGGACAGCTCGATCAACGTTTCGAGGACCTTGGTGTCCTGCTTCTGGGCGGGGTTGTCGGAGACAAGATTCCGACGACCCATGCGGCGGCTGACGTGGCGGACGGTGCCTTCGAATACCTGGTCCGGGAAGGCGTCGCTGGTCACCTTGGCGGGTTGACCTTCCTTGACGTGACCGATGTCGAGTTCGTCGATGTCGGCACGGACAAACAAATGCGAGATATCGCCGATGCGTGCCAGCGGCAACGGCGACAGCGCGACCAGGGTTTCGCCTTCGCGCAGGTCGCGTTTCAGTACGACGCCATCAATCGGTGAGCGGATCAAGGTTTTTTCGTAGGCGGCTTCCGCGCGATCCTTCTCAGCCTTGGCAGCCGCGACGGCGGCTTCGGCGCTGGTGAGGTCTTCGGAGCGCGCGCCGTTGCGGAGCAGGGTCAAGGCCGCGTCGCTGGCGAGTCGGTCGGCTTTTGCGACGGCGAACTGGGCGCGCGATTGTTCCAGTTGTTCCATGCTGAGCAGCTTGCGGTCGGCGATGGATTCGCGCCGCTTCAACTCGGAGGTAGCGATGCGCTCGCGTGCCTGGCTGGCTTCAAGTGCAGCTTGTGCTTGCGCGATGTCCTCGCGTCGTGCGCCGTTGCGCAAGCGCAGGAGTTCGGATTCACGCAGCGCGATCTGCGCATCGGCGGCGGCGATGGAAGCTATCTGTTCGGCGTTGTCGATTTCTGCAAGTACCTGACCGCGCTTTACGCTGTCACCTTCATCGATGGCGACCCGAATCAATCGACCGCTGACGGTCGGAATCACCACGCGTTCTTCGCCGGCGGGTTCAACGAGGCCACCGGCCGCAACCCGCGATTGCGCGGGGCGCGCAGGCGATGCTGGCGCTGATCGGTCACAGCCGAACAGCAGCAGCGCGATCAACGCGGTAGATAATTTCATCAGCTTCGACATCGACAGGGTTTCCATGCTCATCCGCCATTATCCCGTCTTCGGTCGTCACGGATGACGCCGTCCTCCAGATGCAATACGCGGTCGCCATAAGGCTCGACGCGCGGATCGTGGCTGACCACGACGACCGCGCAGCCTTCGCGATGAGCAAGGTCGTGCAGCAAGGCCGCGACGCCCTGCCCGGTCTTGCCATCGAGTGCAGCGGTCGGTTCGTCGGCGAGGATCAATTGCGGCGACAACGACAGCGCACGTGCAATCGCGACGCGCTGCTTCTGTCCGCCGGAAAGTTCCGACGGATAGTGCGACGCGCGATCACCAAGGCCGAGCTTTTCCAGCAAGGCCATGGCGCGATCTTTTTGCTCTTCTCGCGGAACCCCTTGCACATCAAGCACGATGGCGATGTTTTCCCAGGCACGCAGCGTTGGGAACAGGTGATAGTTCTGGAATACAAAGCCGATATGCGCAAGCCGGAACGCGGCGAGCTCGCGCTCCGAGTAATTGCCCACGCTGTGCCCGAAGACGCTGACATCGCCGCGCGTTGGCCGCATCAGGCAACCCAGCACTTGCAGCAAGGTGGTTTTGCCAGAACCGCTGGGACCGAGCAACAAGGTCATTTCCGCTGGCGCGATGGCCAAGGAGATATCGCGCAGGGCAAACAGCTCGGACAAACCGTTGCCGTAGATCACGCTGACCTTGTCGAGCTGCGCAATGGTCACTGGAACACGCTGGTCGGTTCAATCGAAATGACGCGACGTATCGAAATCACCGCGCCGAACGCGCACATCAGCAAGGTCAGCACAGCAAGCACGCCGATCAGCCACACCGGCATCGCCAACGAGATGTTGCTGCGGCCCGTCAGCGCCACCACGGCGAAGATGCCGAGCAGGCCAATCGAAAACCCAAGCACGGCGCTGATCACCGCCTGCTTGAGGATCACCTTATACAGATACACGTTGGCCGCACCGATGGCGCGCAAGGTTGCGTATTCGGGCAGACGGTCCACCGTCGTGGCGTAAAGCGTCTGCCCAACGATGACGATGCCGACGATCAGTCCCAACGCGGCGGCGAGCAGCAAGGCCGAACCAGCGCCGGTCGTGATCAACCAATATTTCTGTGCCTGCAATGCAAACGCATCGGCTTTCCAGACATCGACCTGGCCCAGCCGCTGCTTCAACCCACGTCGAACGGTTTCCGGATCAGCACCCGGCTTGAGGTTGACCAGCAGATACGTGGTCAGGTCATCGGCGAAGCCAGCCAGGTGCAAGGCATTGCTGTGCGTAGTGAACACATACGGGCTTTGCGTGAAGGTACGCAGGCCGTCGGTAAACCCGACGACTCGTACACGGCGGCCATTCAACTCCAGCGTGTCGCCCATTCCCTTGACGCCAAGTTTTTCGGCGTACAACTTGTCGATGATGACGGCGTCGTCCTGTTGCAGATCGGCGACGTTGCCTTCGACCAGGTTCCACGGCGCACCCTTGCCGGTCGCGAGATTGAAACCAATCACGCTGACGCTTTCGGTGCCGCCACTCGGCTTTTTCCAGAAGCCGAATTGCGCCATTAACTTGTCGACGCTGGCCACGCCCGGCACGGCCAGCGCTTCGTAGCGACGGCGCTCATCGAGCCGACCAGCGATATCGACATTGGTGGTACCGAGCGGCGTCACCCACAGATCGGCACCAGCGTGTTCGACCAATCCCGATGTGGTGCGCGCGAATCCAACCAGCAGACCCAGCTCAACGCCCATCAACAGCACGGCGAAAACCACGCCAACCAGGGTGACGACGAATCGTGCGCGATCGTGGGCAAGGTTACGCCAGGCCAGCAGGCTGGTGCCATTGCGGAACAAGGAGAGTGGATCAATCACCGCGAGATTGTGCCGGAACGTCGCATCCAATCGACAACATGCGACATTCCAGCCCAACTTTCGACACGCGCGCATTTAACGGGCCTTCGGGTAGCGTACCGGCCCCATTCGAAACAACGGAGTAACACGCATGTCTTCACGACTGACCCTGGCGGTCGCACTGGCGATGGCGAGCACCACCGGTTTCGCCGCCAGCGACACCAAAGACCAGCCGACCGAAGCGTCTGCCAACGTGCTTGCCGGCAATCCTTTTGCCGAAGAAAGCACATTGCCGTTCCACTTCCCGCCGTTCGACAAGGTGAAGGACGCCGACTATGCGCCGGCCTTCGAGGAAGGCATGCGCCAGGACAGCGCCGAGGTTGCGGCGATTGCGAACAACCCCGAGCCAGCCACGTTCGCCAACACCTTGCTTGCAATGGAAAAGGCCGGTCCGCTGCTTGATCGAGTTTCGACCGTGTTCTACAGCCTTGCCGGCACCAACACCAACGACAGCATGATCAAGCTGCAAAGCGAACTGGCACCAAAGCTGTCCGCCCATCGCGACGCCATCGTGCTCAACAGCAAGTTGTTTGCGCGCATCAGTTCGCTGTATGACCAGCGTGAAAAGCTCGGCCTGGATGCCGAAGGCGTGCGTCTGGTCGAGCGCTACTACAAGGATTTTGTCCGTGCCGGCGCCAAGCTGTCCGACGCCGACAAGGAAAAGTTGAAAGCCATGAACGGCGAACTGGCTTCGCTGCAAACCCAGTTCGCGAAAAACGTGCTCAAGGAAGTCGGCAACTCGGCCATCGTGGTCGATGACAAGAAGATGCTGGACGGCATGTCCGACGACGCCATCGCCGCTGCTGCGCAAACCGCGAAAGACAAGAAGATGGACGGCGAGTATGTGATTGCCCTGCAGAACACCAGCGGTCAGCCCGCCTTGTCGTCGCTGAAGAATCGCCAACTGCGCACCCGCATCATGGACACGTCGCTGGGACGCAACAGCCACGGCGGTGAGTTCGACAATCGCGAGGCGGTCTCGAAGATCACCAAGTTGCGCGCCGAACGCGCCGTATTGCTCGGCTACCCGAACCACGCCGCATACGCGCTGGAAGACGCAACGGCGAAGACGCCGGAAGCCGTCAACAAATTGCTGGAGCAACTGGCACCGGCAGCGGTCGCGAACGCACGCAAGGAAGGCGCGGAAATCCAGAAGCTGATTGATGCGCAGAAGGGCGGCTTCAAACTGACCGCCGCTGATTGGTCGTTCTACTCCGACCAGGTACGCAAGGCCAAGTACGACCTCGACCAGGCCGAGCTGCGCCCCTACTTCGAGATGGACAACGTGCTGCAGAAGGGCGTGTTCTTCGCGGCCACCCAGCTCTACGGCATCACCTTCAAGGAGCGCAAGGATCTGCCGAAGTACCACCCCGATACGCGCATCTTTGAAGTGTTCAATGAGGATGGATCGCACCTCGCGCTGTTCATCGTTGACTGGTACGCGCGCAGCAACAAGCGTGGCGGCGCATGGGCCAATGCTTATGTTCGCCAGAACGGTCTGACCGGCGACTCGCCGGTGATTGCCAATCACCTCAATATTCCGAAGCCGCCCGATGGCGAGCCGACCCTGCTGACTTTCGACGAAGCGAACACCGCGTTCCACGAATTCGGTCACGCCCTGCACGGCTTTTTTTCGAAGGTGAAGTATCCGCGCTTCTCCGGCACCAGCGTGCCGCGCGATTTCGTCGAGTACCCATCGCAGGTCAACGAGATGTGGACGACGTGGCCGACGATCCTCAAGAACTATGCCGTCCACTACAAAACCGGCAAGCCGATCCCGCAGGAGCTTGTCGACAAGGTGCTCGCCGCCGAGCAGTTCAACCAGGGTTTCTCGACGACAGAATACCTGGGTTCGGCCATGCTCGACCAGGCCTACCACCAGATTCCTGCATCCAGGGCACCGAGTGCCGACCAGGTGCTGGCATTCGAGGCAGCGGCGTTGAAGAAGGCCGGGCTGGACTACGCGCCGGTACCACCACGCTATCGCTCGACCTACTTCTCGCACACGTTCGCGGGTGGCTATTCGGCCGGGTACTACGCCTACATCTGGAGTGAAGTGCTCGACGCCGACAGCGTGAAGTGGTTCAAGGAGAATGGCGGCCTGACTCGCGCCAACGGCGACCACTTCCGCAAGACCTTGCTGTCGCGCGGCGGAAGCGTCGATGCCATGCAGCTGTTCCGTGACTTCAGCGGTGGCGATCCCGACGTGCAGCCGCTGCTGGTTCGTCGTGGGTTGACGACTACGCCGGAAGCGAAATCGCCTGAAGCGAAGTAGTTAAGCTCAATCAAGCGGCGTCATGGAGGGTCTGTCGGCACTACGCCGACAGGCCCTTTTCGTTGCTTGGAGCGCAGGTCGCCGTCAGGTTCCAGCCGGATGGAAGATCGATCAAGAGTGTGCCGACAAATAGCGTTCGATTCATCGAATATTTCGTCGCAAGACCCGCCCCACGATCTGATCGCGAGCGCGCAATCAATTGCACGTATATCCGCTCGGTCGCCAAGCCCGCAACCGCCGCCGAACTTGATCGAAAAGACACGTTGGCGCGGGAGCTTGTGGCCCGTTTAAAAGCTCCCCGCTTCCGTCCTGATAACCCCATAACACTCATTCTTTGCCGGATAGCCCGCTATCGTTCAGCAAATACGCGCCGTCATCCAACAGCCAAGTGCTTGATGTCATGGAGGAAAACCGCTTGACCGAGCTCTCAAAGCC
>JBATAQ010000140.1:0-5559 GCA_049661925.1 Dokdonella sp. | reverse complement strand
ACACCGTGGATGCGTGCCAACAAGCGACCCATCCATGCCAGTTGCTCGGGTGAATCCAGTTCCGGCGCGCGACCACCGCGACGTGGGTACAGCGCGTAACGAAAGCCGTCGTGCTCCAGCAAGCTTCTGCCGTCTTCGATCAGCGGCGCAACCACTGGCAATTCCGCTTCGTGCAGCTCGGCAGCAAAGGCGTGTTCTTCGGCAATCGCCGTATCGCTCCAGCGCCCGGGCCGATAGAACTTCACGACCAGCGGCGATGCTTCTTCAAGCCCAACCTGATAAACACGATTTTCGTAACTCGGCAGTTGCAGCAGACGACCGTCGGTGACGTAACCAGCGGCTTCGACCGCGTCGAGGACCAGGTCGGGGCTCAGCGTTTCATACGGTGCCGACTTCACGCGTTCTTGAGCGCTCGCGGTGCGACTACCGCCAGAGTGATCCGCGAAATGCAGACCAGCCGCTCGCGATCGTCAACGATGCGAATTTCCCACACTTGCGTCGAGCGACCGATATGCACCGCCTTCGCTGTTCCGGTGACAACGCCAGTAGTCACGGCACGAATGTGATTGGCATTGATGTCCAGCCCAACGGCCATTTCCTCGCCCGGCTCGACACAACACGTCGCCGCAACGCTGGCCAGTGTTTCCGCCAGCACCACCGACGCGCCGCCATGGAGCAAGCCATACGGCTGGTGGGTGCGATGATCGACTGGCATCGTCCCACGCAGCCAGTCGTCGCCGAATTCGGTGAAGCGGATGCCGATCACGTCCAGTATCGAGTTCGGCGCCATCGTATTGAACGTGTCGATATCGGGTGTGGTTTTCCAGATGGTCATCGTTGTCCTCGTTTTCGCTCGCTACATAAAACAACGGACGCCGTAGCGCCCGTCGATTCACTGCTGGTTCCCAGGGATGCTCTGACCACACGGCGCAGATGGCATGATGTCAGAAAGGTTCTCTGGGTGGTGTGCGCGGCGCGGTGCAGGCTGGCCGCCTGGTCAAGCCGCGCGCGCCGGCCGGAGTGCCTTTCTGACATCACCCCGTCAATCAAATCAATCGGTTGGGGCCGCACCGCCTGCGCGCAGCTCCGCGTTGCGACGGCTCACCAGACGGCCAGTCTGCCATCGCCGCCGCGCCTTGATCTGCGCGCAGGTGGTGCGGTGACACCTGCGTCGTGTGATCAGAGCATCCCTGGCGACTCAGCCGTTCTTCTTCCACTGGCCAAGCGCGGCCAAGCCGTTTTCCCTGGCGCGTTGGGTGACCATCGCCTGCGCCGCGTCATAGTTCTTCGCCATGTCGTCGCCCCACAATTTCAGTGCCGCCTGCTGCATGGCGCGGCCGTAGCTGAAGGACAGCGGCCACGGATGCGGGCCAATCTGGTTCATCGCGTTCAAGTTCGCTGTCGATTCCTCGTCGCTCTGGCCACCGGACAGGAACACGATACCCGGCAGATTGGCAGGCACCGACGACTTCAGGCAACGCACCGTTGCTTCAGCGACATCGTCCGCACCGTATTGCTCGCTGCAATCGGTGCCGGCGATAACCATGCTCGGCTTCAGGATGGTGCCTTCCAACATCACGTTGTGCTCGTACAGCGCGGCGAACAGGCTGCGCAGGGTGGCTTCGGTGACTTCGTAGCTGACGTCGATGTCGTGATCGCCGTCCATCAGCACTTCCGGCTCCACGATCGGCACGATGCCGGCTTCCTGGCACAGCGCGGCATAACGGGCCAGCGCGTGCATGTTGGCGTCAATGCAGTTGCCGCTCGGCGTATCTTCGGAAATCTTGATCACCGCGCGCCACTTGGCGAACTTGGCACCGAGGCTGGCATATTCGTTCAAGCGATCACGCAGGCCATCAAGGCCTTCGGTAACCACTTCACCGGGATAACCGGCCAGCGCGACCGGGCCCTTGTCGACCTTGATGCCGGGCAAGATGCCCTTGTCCATCATCAGCTTGGTGAACGGCACGCCGGCCTTGGTCGACTGGCGGATCGTTTCGTCGTACAGGATCGCGCCGGAGATATGGTCGGACAGGTTTGGTGCGGTCAGCAGCATCTCGCGGTAGGCGCGACGGTTTTCTTCCGTGTTGGGCACGCCAACGGCCTCAAAGCGCTTCTTGATCGTGTTGTTCGACTCATCGATCGCAATGATGCCCTTGCCCGGGGCAACCATCTGCTGGGCAATGGATTCGAGTTCTTCGATGCTCATGACATCTCCAGATTAAAAGCGCGAGCGCAAGCCAAGCAGGCGCGTCAAAGGGGCCGGGATTATAGGCCAACTGCCTCGGAGTAGCCCGCGAGTGCACCGGAACCAAGCAAGAACCGATGTCGCAGGCAATAATTGAGGATGAGTGACACCACCAAAGTCTCACGACTCGACCCACGCCATTGGCCGGCATGGATCGCGATCGGCATCATCCGCGCCGTCGCACGCCTGCCGTATCCAGCATTGTTGCGGCTGGGACGTGGTCTTGGCTGGCTGGCTGCACGCTTGCTGGTCAATCGTCGCCGGATCGCCGAAAAGAACGTCGCGCTGTGCCTGCCGGAATTGTCCGAGACCGAACGCAAGGCGCTGGTCGAAGCCAACCTGCGCGATGCCGGCATCATGCTGGTCGAGTTCGCACTGGCCTGGTTCGGCAGCGACGAAGCCATCGCCAACGTGCCGGTGCATATCGAAGGGCTGGATCGACTTGCCGAAGCCAGGGCAAACGGTCGAGGCGTGCTGCTGGTCGGCGGCCACTTCTCGCATCTGGAACTGTGCGCGCGGCTGGTGTCGTATCGACATCGCATAGCCGCGATGTACCGCGTCATGGACAGCCCCGTGTTCGAGCAGGAAGTGCTCGCCGCGCGAATGCGCTACGCCGACGCGATGTTCACCAAGACCCAGATTCGCCAATCGGTGCGCTACCTGCGCGACGGCGGCGTGCTCTGGTACGCGCCCGATCAGGACATGCGCGGCAAGGACAGCGTCTTCGTGCCGTTCTTCGGCGTACCCGCCGCAACGATCAGTGCAACCCACCACCTCGCCCGCATGAGCGGCGCGCTGGTGATGCCGTTCTTCCACCGCCGCCTGCCAGATGGCGGCTACGCCATCCGCATCGGGGACGCGCTCGCCGACTTTCCCTCAACCGATGTCGTCACCGACACCGCCCGCATCAACACCGAAATCGAAGCGGTGGCCCGCGCTGCGCCCGATCAATACTTCTGGCTGCACAAGCGCTTCAAGACACGACCGGAGGGAACTGATCCGATCTACTGACGATTGGCCGGCGACGTTGTTCCCGTCGCAGTGCGTGCACGCAACGATTCGTACAGTTGCGCCGGTCCAAGCAGGATGTCCTTGAGCCCCTCGCGTATCCGGTCAGAACTCAAGGCTTGCGTGCTCATGGTGTTGTGCACGTCGAGGACATCGATGATCGCGTGCAGCAATGCGTCTTTCAAGTCCGGCGAATTCGCGAACTGCTCCTTGCTGTTGCTATCGGCCTGCTGTTTTAACGTCTCGTTTTCCAACAGCTTGCCCTTGAGCGATCCGTTGACGTAATGCAACTGGTCGCCGTCGGTGAGGCTGCCCTGGAACAGGCCATTCACCCGTTCGATGATCTCGGCCAGATAGGCCTTCTGCTTCTCCTGAACACCGCCGCTTCCCACGGCATCCAGTGGTTGTAACGGGTAGCTGCCATCGCTGGCGAGGTCGAGGCGCAGTCTGCCTTCGTTGCGCAGGGTGTGGTGGGTCAACACCACTTTGGACAGGTCGACTTCGTCGCGTTCGCGGCCAAACTCCAGCAAGGGCAGCAGGCGCTTGAAGAACAGGTAGCGCTTCTCGATGTCGGTATTGCCGTAATCGAACATCTGCGACAGGAACGAGTACAGGCGATTGAACGCACCGATGTCGTTCTTGAACAACAGCAAGGCATCCTGAGTGTCCTTGGCGACCTTGACCGCTTCATCGTTGTCTGCCGCGCTTGCGGCCGCCCTTGCCAATTGCGCGGCCCGGTATCGCTTCAGCAGACGATCAGCGACCGGCGCGACCGCCGCGCTGAGTTGCGCCTGGGTACCGCGCGGGTCCATCTCCACTTTCACGACGCGCTCGACTTCGAAGGTGTCGTAGTGACCGCTGGCGTCGAGCTTCGCGCGCAGGTCGAACACCTGGTTCGGGTCGGTCGTCGCTTCCAGTTCTGCCGTGGCGTAGTAGGTCTTGAACGCTTTCAGCACATCCGCAGGCTCGTTGACGAAATCGAGGATGTACGTGGTGTCCTTGCCTGGATGTGCGCGATTGAGTCGTGACAGCGTCTGCACCGCCTGCACCCCGCCGAGCATCTTGTCCACGTACATGCCGCACAGCAGCGGTTGGTCGAAGCCGGTCTGGAACTTGTTGGCCACCAGCAGCAAATGGAAGTCAGCCTTCTTGAACGCTTCGCGGATGTCCTGTCCCTTGAGGTTCGGGTTTAGGCTTTTGCTGGTTTCACTGACCGGTTCGGGAAAGCTTTCCGGGTCATCCACCTCGCCGGAGAACGCAACCAGCACGCCCAGTGCGTAGTTCTGTCGCTGGATGTAGCCGCAGATCGCCTGCTGCCATCGCACCGCCTCCTTGCGACTGGATACCACCACCATCGCCTTGGCCTTGCCGTGCAACAGCGGCTGCACGTTCTCGCGGTAGTGCTCCACCACGATCTGCACTTTCTGCGCGATGTTGTACGGATGCAGGCGCACCCACTGCATGATTCCTTTCATCGCGGCGCTGCGCTCGACTTCCGTGTTGTCGAACTCCTTGCCGTCGTGCGCCAGTCGGAACGCGAGGTCGTACGGCGTGTAGTTTTGCAGCACGTCGAGTATGAATTTCTCCTCGATCGCCTGTCGCATCGAATACACGTGGAAAGGCTGCGGCAAGCCATCTTCACCGGCGCGACCAAACAGCTCCAGCGTCTTCGCCTTCGGTGTTGCCGTGAACGCGACGTAGGTCAACCCCTTCGAACCGCCGCGACCGGCCATCTGCGCGACCAGCAGCATTTCGGTGTCTACCTCGCCGCCGTCCTGCAATTGCGCCCATTCCTCGGCGCTCAGCAATTGCTTCAACTTGGCGGCGGCGTCACCGGTTTGCGAGCTGTGCGCTTCGTCTGCAATCACCGCGAATCGCTTGCCCTCGGTGGCGGCCAATTCCTGCACCTTGTCCATTGCAAACGGGAAGGTCTGGATCGTGCAGACGATGATCTTCTTGCCAGCCTTCAAGGCGTTGCTTAGTTGCTCGCTCTTGCTGCCATGCTCGTCAGTGATCGTTTCCACCACGCCGGTCGTGCGCTCGAAGTCAAAGATCGCTTCCTGCAACTGCTGATCCAGCACATTGCGATCAGATACGACCAACACGCTGTCGAACATCTTCTGCTGGTCGTCGTCATGCAGGTCGGCAAGAAAGTGCGCGGTCCATGCAATCGAGTTGGTCTTGCCCGAGCCAGCCGAGTGTTGGATCAGGTAGCGCTGGCCGGCACCGTTGGCGCGGACATCGGCGACCAGTTTTCGCGTTGCATCCAATTGGTGGTAGCGCGGAAAAATCACGCTGGTCAG
>JBATAQ010000139.1:0-2434 GCA_049661925.1 Dokdonella sp. | reverse complement strand
GCATCAGCGCCAACTCGGCAGGTGATTTGAACAGGCGCAGGTCATGAAGCAGATGCGAAAGCGCGACGAATTCGTGCGGTGCTCGCGCGCCTTTCTTCACTTCGCCGCGGACACGATTGACCCAGGCAATGATGCGCAGGTCGAAGTCGGTATCGCGACCGAAGTGGTAGTAGACGCGGCCCCTGCCCTCGATCATGCCGGGCAGGATTTCGTCGATGTCCTCGATCGGGAAGGCATCGTCGAGCGCGTAGTCCTCAACCGCGCCTTCCGGCCCGACGCGCGGTCCGTCCCATTGCTCGCGCTCGGGATGACGTTCGCGACAGAACAATATTTCGGCGCCGGCGCTGCGGCCGGGGATCAGCACCAGCACGGCATCGGGTTCGCCAAAACCGGTCAGGTAATGAAAATCGCTGTCCTGTCGATAGGGAAAGTGCGAGTCGTTGTTGCGAATGCGCTCGGGCGCGGTGGGCACGATGACGATGGCGTCGTCGTCGGCCATGCGCATCAACTGGCGGCGGCGGCCCTTGAACTCCTTGCGCTCGATCATCAGTGCACCGTCCGCTTTGCGCCGCCATTGAAATCGGCATGCAGGGTCAGTACCGCGACGCGGATGTATTCGACCAGTTCGGCGAGCGATTGCTCGTCTTCCTCGCCACCGCTGAATTCGAGATTCGAGGCGGCAATCTGGCCGAGGTCGCGCAGCATTTCCTGGCTGACGTCATCGAGAGAAGAAACGTGATCGGCGGCGTCCGCCAGACCAATGCCGCCGAGGAATCCACGACACCACGCGACCAGTGCATCGGCTCGCTGTTCCAGAGGCGCGCTGTCCGATGGCAACAAGGGCTCGAAGCCGAGGCCGGGATCGTCCAGTGCAGCGGCGATGTCGGCATGCAATTGCTCGAATACATCCGTTTCGGCACCGACCTGTTCGTCGTCGAGCGCAAGATCGGTCAACCATCGCTTTGGCGTGGTCGTGCCGCCTGCGCAGAGGAAGCCGGTCAGCGAGCCATGCAGGTCGCTCGCGTCAACGCCGAGTTGGGCGACCGAGCTGGAGTGGCTCAAGTCGCCGTGGGCTATTTTTTCCGTCATTGCGCCGCATTCGTTTGAAGTCGACACATTCTAAGCAATCGACACCGCCGCGCGCAGGGATGGCATCGATGCTCATGGAAGACTACGGCAGCGCGTTGGCCGGGACCTGCACCATGTAGGCGTCGATGTCGGTTTCCGAATGGCTGTCCCAGCTGGAGTTGAACATCACTCGGGTGAAGTCGCGACTGACCGTCGCATGCGGCTCGAACCAGTACGAGGTGGTGTTCGGGTCCCAGATGCTGTGGTGATGGACCAGCGAATAGGTGCGCGGCGTGGCCGACAGTTCCATCGCGAACACCTTGTCACCGTACCACGGCATCTGGCCGGTACGGGTCAGACCAGTGCCATACGTCGAGAACACCACCCAGCCTGGCTTGTTGTAGCCCTTACCGGAGACGTGCAACGCCGTCGCGCTGCCATCGGTGTAGGTGGTGAACAACACGGTGCGCGGACACTCCGGCGTCGACGCGGCGTTGGCATTCGCAGCCACGGCCGGGCAAGCATCGATGTCCGTGAAGAACACGTCACCGGCGTTGGTCTGGTAGTCGATGGCGACGTACATATCGTGGCCGTTGGCGCCCAGTGCGATGTCGGAATGCTCGGTCGCGTGGTGCAGCTTTTTCTTCTGGCTGAAGTCCGGCGACCATGCCCAGGTGCCTTCGTAGCCCGAAGCGACGAACCAGCGGCCCGATGGCGTCATGCTGACGTGGTCGGGACGGGTGCTGACCGGGCGCGAACCAACCACGCGGTTCTGGACGAGGTCGTAGACCATGAAGCCGAGCGCGTTGTAGCCGCCGTCTTCAACCTGGAAACCCCAGTAGCGGCCATCGGCGGACGGCGAACCTTCCGCCTTGGTCCAGATATGTGCAGCGGTTGCGCCCCAGGCGGGCAGCTTGCCGGCGAAGTCGGCAGCGACCGTCGACACGTTGGTGGTCACGTCGAGCTGGTAAAGCTTGGTGCCGCCATACGGTGGGACGTAATAGAGGATGTTCGGGTTGGTTGGATGCCACTGTGGCTCGGCATCGCCGGCGGGGCCGGTCAAGCGGGTCAGGTAGGCCATCGTGTTGGCGTCGTACAGATGCCACCAGCCGTTCGAGCTGAACACGATGTAGCGCGAGTTGTCCGCATTGAAAGCCTGGCGCCGCGAGTAGTCGTTGCGCATCAAAGCGGCAGACGGGAACTCGGCGTGGTGATCGCTGGCGCGGGTCAGGCAGGTGTTGTAACGCGGTTCGCTGACCAGGGTGCCTTTGGCCGGACGGTTTGCAGCGGGCACCGACAGCGAGTCTCGGCCTTCAGCCAGATTGAAGCTGGTCGAATAGAAACTGGCGCACGGACCGGCTTGACC
>JBATAQ010000138.1:0-8376 GCA_049661925.1 Dokdonella sp. | reverse complement strand
GCGCTCGGCTCCTTCGACAACCAATCGCGGGGCACGCACGCGTTCGCTGCCGAGATCGACGCACTGCTGCGCCAGCTTGATGAGTTGCACGAACTTGGGAACCGTATCCAGTCGCAGCATCGGCAGGAACCAGTGATAGAGATCGGCCGCCGCGTCATAGCCACCATCGCGAGCGAGTTCGAACAGGCGCACCGATTCTTCCGGGAATGCATTGACCAAGCCGGCGATCCAGCCGGTCGCGCCCATCGCCACGCCTTCGACGACGGCGTCGTCCATGCCGACCAATAGCTCCAGTCGATCACCCAGTTCACTGCGAATTGCCGCGAAGCGACGCACGTCGGCGGATGACTCTTTCACCGACTGCAGGTTGGGACACGCCTTCGCCAGTTCAGCCATCTGGACGGCCGAAAAATCCGTCTTGTAGGCGATCGGATTGTTGTAAAGCATGCACGGCAGCGACGTGGCGTCGATCACGCTGCGCATGTGCGCGCCCATCTCGCGCCAGTCGGTGGAATATACATACGGCGGCAACACCATCATGCCCTTGCAACCGATTTGCTCCGCCGCTTTCGCGAGCTTCACCGCCTCGCCAGTCGACAACGCGGCAATGCCCGGAATCACCGGCGCGCGATCTTTGCAGGCATCGACCAGCGTGCGCAGGATGTCGAGCTTCTCATCGAAGCTCAGCGTTGCCGCTTCGCCCAGCGACCCAAGAGGCACGATGCCGGTGCAGCCCGCATCGAGCATGCGTTGCGCATGACGACCAAGAAATTCGTGATCGACATTGTCGTCCGCGGTGAACGGTGTAGTGATCGCGGGAATGACGCCGCGCCAGATGGATGTGCTCATGAAAACTCCTGGTATTTCGTTTCAGGTGATACCCCAGCCGAATGCGTCGGCGGGATCAATCAATAGTCGGCCTTCGGCCATGATGTGCGCGGTGCCCGTGATGCGCGGGTGGATGCCGTTGGCACCGGTTGCGTAGCTTGCTTCAAACGCGCTGCCAAGCAGGCTTTCCTGCCGCCAGATGTCACCGGGTTGCAGCTTTCCGTCTGCGGCAAGGCAAGCCAGCTTCGCGCTGGTGCCAGTGCCGCAGGGTGAGCGGTCGTAAGCGAGTCCCGGACACAACACGAAGTTGCGGCCATCGATGCCGGCAGTCGGCGACGACGCGTTCAATTCAATGTGATCGATCTCGGCACCATCGCGTCCACACACGCCGGCAGCGACCAGCGCCTCGCGAATCGCGATGCAATACGTGGTCAGTTCGCGCCATTGCGGCAAGGCTATGAGCATCGGTGATTGCGAGGTGATGAAGAACCAGTTGCCGCCCCAGGCCACGTCTCCAAGGATGCTTCCGTGGCCCGCAACCTCGACGCTGACATTGGTGGCTTCCCGCCAGCTTTCGACATTCGCGATCGACACGCGGCCATCGTCATGCAACTCGGCAACCACATCACCCACCGGTGTTTCCAGCACATGCGTGCCGGCACCGATGCGTCCCATATGAGCCAAGCTGCGCACGACACCGATCATGCCGTGGCCGCACATGCCGAGGTAACCGACGTTGTTGAAGAAGATCACGCCGGCGATCGCGTTTGCCGACTGCGGCGATTGCAGCAACGCGCCGACCATGGTGTCCGATCCGCGTGGCTCGCAGGCGATGGCGCGACGCCAGCGGTCATGCTGATCGCGAAAGTGATCGCGGCGTTCTGCCATCGTGCCGGCCCCAAGATCGGCAAAGCCGGCCACCACCACTCGCGTCGGTTCTCCGCCGGTGTGGGAATCGATCACGTCTATCGCATGCATTGCCATATCGTGCGGCGAAGCCGCCTTCGCGTCCAGCCGTGGCCGTGTGTCTCGTGCTGGCGGCCGGCGCTACGGCCGGATGGCTGCGCCGGCTTTGCAGTCGACCCGGCCAGGCGCAGACTTGGCTTTGTTGACCACCAGAGCCAGTCGGTGCATAAGGATCGTTGGGAACGAATCGAACTACTGTTCGCTGACGCGGTCGAGCTGACCGTCGCCAGGCGTGCGGCGTTCCTTGCCCGCGCCTGCGGCGATGACGACAAACTGCGCAAAGAGATCGACGCACTGCTGCACGCGCACGATGCGCCGGGGGTACTCGACGCTTCGCCGCACCGGTCCAATCCGGCCATCGCCCAGGCTTCGCTGGCTGGTGGCAGTCGGGTGGGTGCGTGGCGAGTCGAGCGCTTGATCGGTCGCGGCGGCACAGGCGAGGTGTACGCGGCGGTTCGTGCCGATGCCGAATTCGAGCAACGCGCCGCGTTGAAATTGTTGCGTCACGAGGCGGTCGGCCAGCTCGATCGGTTCCATGGCGAACGTCAGATACTTGCGCGGCTGGAACATCCGGGCATCGCGCGCCTGCTCGATGGCGGCATGACAGCAGACGGCCGCCCATACACGGTGATGGAATACGTTGAAGGTCGTACGCTGACCGAGTTCTGTCGCGAAAATGGATCATCGCTGCGCGAGCGAGTCAATCTGTTCGAGCAGGTATGCGATGCGGTCGCCTTCGCGCACCGCAATCTGGTGGTCCATCGCGATCTGAAGCCCGACAACATTCTGGTCACCGCCGAGGGCAGCGTGAAGCTGCTCGACTTCGGCATCGCGAAACTGATCGACATGGCAGCGCCACCGGCCGAAGTCGACAACACCATCGCTCCGTTCACGCCGGACTACGCGGCTCCCGAGCAATTGGACGGCCAACCGATAACGACGGCGACGGACATCTACGCGCTCGGCGTGATCCTGTTCGAGCTGCTGGCCGGCCAGCGCCCGTTTCGAACCCATGGCCTGCCATCGTCGCAGGCGTTACGGATGCTGACCGACCGCACCGCGCCGCTGGCCAGCCGCGTCGCATCCAGCAATCTCGACGCGCCATTGCCAGCGCGCCGCCTTGGGGGTGATCTCGACGCGATTGTCGCCAAATGCCTGCGCAAGCAAGCCAGCCATCGCTACGAAACAGTGATCGGTCTCAAGCGGGATCTTGAAGCGCATCGCCGCAACGAGCCGGTACTTGCCCGCAGCGGCGCGCGCACTTACGTCGCAGCCAGATTGTTGCGTCGCTACCGCTGGGCGTTGGCCGCTGTTTCGCTACTCATCGTTACGCTCGTCGTGGGTCTCGTTGCGACGTTGTGGCAGGCACGACGTGCCGACACCCAGGCGCGCACTTCTGCCGCAGTGCAGGCATTTCTCAGCGACATATTCCGCGCCAATTCAAGCAACCAGGACGATCCGGCCAAGGCGCGTCTGACCACGGCGCGGGAACTGCTTGATATCGGCGCGAAGAAGGTTGCGTCTTCCATGGGCGACGCGCCGGCAGCCAAGCTGAGTGTGCAGAATTTGCTGGGTGAACTCTATGACGACCTGGCCCTGGACGATGAGGCGGTGCTGCTTCGCAAGCAAGCATTGGACACGACTCGAAACCTGTACGGCCCCACTTCCACCGAAACGGTGACGGCGTTGGGCAACCTTGCCGGCTCGATGCATGCGTCGTCATCGGTCAACGAACGCGGAAAAGTGCTGGCCGAGGCGCTGGAAATCCTTGATCGTGCGGGCGACAAGAGTTCGTCGACACGCGCAGGCATCATGCAAAAACTGGCCGAGCACTACACCAGCTCGGATCCGCCACGCGCACTGCGCTATGCACGCGAGGCGCTGCGATTGAACGACATCAGCGCAGCCACGGGCGCCTTGGCGGATTCCCTTTATGCCGTAGGCCTGATCGAGGAAACCATCGGCTCGGTCCACGATGCGAAAGCGTCCTATTCGAGGGCGATCGAGGTATCCCGGCGTGTGGATGGATTCCCCAATCCCTCGCTTGCACGCTACTACGCCTATCTTGGCCAGGTTCAGTTCCGCACCCAGGACATCGTCGGTGCCGAGAACAGCGCCCGCCTCGCGCTACAAACCGCGAGGGCGATCAACGGAGAGGACCATGTCGATACCTTGCAAACCGAGATGCGCCTGGGCCGCCTTCTTGTCGATAGCGGCCGCACCAGGGAAGGATTGCAATTGCTGGAAACCGCGAAGCAGTTGGCACTGAGAATTCGCGGAATCGACGATCCATTTCATACCCCACAAATCCTGCTCGAACATGGCTACGCGCAAGTCCGCCTGGGTCTGCTTGAGGAAGGCCTCGCCGACATCACCGCCGCCATCGCGAACCGCCGCAAGAATCGCCCCGGCACGCTATTTCTGGCGACGATGCTGGAGGACGCTGCACTGGCCCTGGTTGAGATGGGGCGCAGTCCGGAAGCAGTCCGATACCTCGATGAAGCCGCGGAGATCAAATTGAGCAGTGGCCTGATTCGGAAGGCCGCTCCGTTCAACTACTCCACGGCGCTGCGCATTCGAATGGCCCTGGTTGGTGGTGATGTGGAGAGTGCCCGCTCGCTGGTCGGTGAACTGTTTGTCGATCCTGATGAGTCACTGGGCATTTCCTTCACTGCCATCGAGCAATGGCTGTTGCTTGCCGAATCCGAGCTCGCCGCCGGAAACGACGAAGCTGCTGTCGAACTGACCCGGCGGGTGCGCGAAAAGATTACTGGCAGCGGGCTCGCTGCCTTCCTGCCGTTCTACCAATCCAGAGCCGATCTGTTCGAAGGCGAAGCGTTGCTGCACCAGAAACAGCCGGCGACCGCACTGCCATTGCTGCAACGCGCTTTGATCACCCGCCAGATCGTGCTTGATGCGAAGAGTCCGGGTATTTCGGAAGTGCAGATTGCCTTGGCCAATGGCTATCTGGATCTCGGCGATGCACGCCGCGCACGAGTGCTCGCGGAGGAAGCGCGCGCCATCCAGGCCAGCCACACGCAACTCGGGACGCAGTATCGACAGCCATTGCGCCAACTTGACGAGCGACTGATGGGTGCCGGCAAGGTTGGAAAAAAATAGGTTACGCCTGGCCCGCGGCGTCGAATGGCGCTGTTTTGTTGGCAATGTCGATGCCGAACCTGCCACGTTGCGTTGCCGTCGCGAGCGCCTATCGCGCTACTGCGACGCCGCCAACTCCCGATTCAGCCAAGCTCGTGCCAGAGTCCAGTCGCGACGCACCGTGCGTTCTGATATTCCCAAGGCCAGCGCAGTTTCGGCGTCGTCGAAACCGGCGAAGTAGCGACACTCCACGACCTGCGCCAAGCGCAACGAATCCTTGCCAAGGCGGTCCAGCGCTTCATTGATGGCGAGTAGCGATTCGTCTTCGTCGGCGGCGATATCGGCTGCGGCCGTCAACCCCACATGGGTTGCGCCGGCGCCGCGCTTGCCGGTCAATCGGGCAACCGCGTGATTGACCAGCGCGTGGCGCATCGCCAGCGCAGCCGCACGAATGAAATGGGCATCGCTGGCCCAACCTTGCGAGCCGCGCAATTTCAGGTAGGCCTCATTGACCAGAGCTGTGGTTTGCAGCGTTGCGCCAGCACCGACCCGACTGCGTTCACCGTGAGCGACCCGCTTCAAGTCCTCGTAGAACAACGGCAACAAGCGGTCGGCAATCGAGCGCACTTCCGGCGGCGTCGAGGCTTCAATCGAACCGTCAACGATCACGGCGGATTGTCCAGTGTGGTCTTGCATGACCGGATCATAGCGCCGGGCATGGCCGGATTGGGGGCCGTTTCCTGTTTCTCCAACGTACCCAGGGAGAAATCAAATGAACCTACCGCCCAAAGTGAAAATGGTCACCGCGCGGCCGCTCCGCTCAGCCACTCGAAAACGGAATGCGAACGCGCGAATCGCCTGGATCGCTGCGTTGTTGATGATCGCCGTCGCAGCCCCGGCGCATGCAAACACGTTCACCGTGACAAACACGTTGAATGCCGGCCCAGGCAGCCTGCGCCAGGCCATCCTCGACGCGAACGCCCTGCAAAACAGCGGCGGCGGCCACTGCGTGGGGCATTCCATCGTTTTCAATATTCCCGGCAGCGGCGTGCACACCATACAGACGCTGTCAGGGCTGCCGACGTTCAATATCCCCATCAATATCAATGGCTATACCCAGCCGGGCTCGATCCAGAACAATCAATTCCAGGGTAGCAATGCCGTGCTCACGATCGAGCTCGACGGCAGCCTCGCCGGACCCACAGACGCCATCGTTATTGGTTCCAATGTGACAGGTTCGCCGTTGTGCCCTGGCAGTAACAGCGAAATACGTGGGCTGGTCATCAACCGGTTCGCCGGAGCGGCGATCTCGATGGGCGAACAATTCTGCGCGCCCACCGCATTTTGCTCCGTTGGTGGTGTGGTCATCCAAGGCAACTACTTCGGCACGGACGCAACCGGCAACGTAGGCCTTGGCAACGGATTTGGCTTGTCGCGGCCCACCCTCGTCTTTGGGCTTGGCAGTACCAACAACATTGTGGGCGATCAAATCACGTCGGCCGGCGGCCCGATTGACGCGCTGCCAATGGACCGAAATGTCATTTCGGCCGGTGCCGCTGACGCGATCTACATCGGGTCGTCACAGTCCAATGCGTTGTCGCAAGCTCACCGCATTCGCAACAACTATATCGGCACCAGCGCCAGCGGCACCGTTGCCTTGGGCAACGGTGGCCGCGGCATCACGGTAGCTGCCAACGCTTCCAACATCGCGATCTATGACAATCTCATCAGCAACAATGGCAGCGATGGTGTCGCCATTTTCGACAGCTCGACCGTCGGCACGGCAGTCATCGGAAATGGCATCGGCATTGGCCTCGATGCGGTTGCGATGGGAAATGCCGGACACGGCGTCATCGTCGCTGGGGGTGCTCGTGCGGTAACGGTCGGCGCGCGTTTCAAATTCGCGCCACCGTTCACCGCAAGCATCGCGAACAATGCGGGTGCTGGTGTCTTCGTCGACGACTTCGCCCAGGCCGACGTCGGCAACGCGTCGATCAGCGGCAACGGTGGGTTGGCGATCGATCTCGCACCGCTGGGCGTCACCCCCAACGATCCGCTGGACGCCGACAATGGCCCGAACGAACTGCTCAACAAGCCGGTGATCGCCTCGGCCATATTCGACGCCGCAACCTCGATCACCACGATCACCGGCAGTCTCGCCGCTGTCCCCAATGCCACCTACACGATCCTGTTTTTCCGGAACACCGATTGCGACGCCAGCGGCTATGGCGGAGGCCAAACGCTGCTTTCTTTCAGTCCGCCACCCAGCGGCGTCGTAGTAACCACGGATGCGTCTGGCAACGCATCGTTCGTTCGGCAAACATCTTACGTTCCGGCGAACATCGTTCTAACCGCGCTGACACGAACGTTCGCGAGCATGTCGCCTCCCGCCCTGATCGTGTCGGAGTTTTCCGCCTGTCGCCAGGTGGTCTCCACGGCCGATCGCATTTTCATGACGGGGTTCGACCCCTGATCGCTGTGCGGGATGGTCTGTCGCACGCGCCCGGCTGCGGCGTTAGCGCAGACCCACCTGATCGGCGATTGCGACAAAGCGTGGATCGGCACGCAGCACGTCCCAACTGTGGTCTCGCTGTAGAAACGAGATGCCTACGTCGCGTGCTTCGTAGCCGCGGGCGAGCCACAGCAGCGCCTGATCGCGGTCACCCAGAACCAGGTAAACCTTCGCGATGCTGATCGGTGGCACGTAGCCCTGCTGCGAGCGCTGCAGCATGTCGTCGAGTATTGCCCGGGCATTGGCGTCATGCCCCGCTCGCGCCAGCGCAACGGCCAGGATCGGCATTACCTGCAAGCTGCCTCCTGAGCTGTTTCTGGCCTTGTTCAACTCGACAACGGCGTCGTCATGGCGTTGCTGGCCCAGCGCAGCCGTGCCAAGAAACAGGTGCGCGATCCAGAAATCGGGATCCAGGTGCAGGGCTCGCGCAAGCAGTCGATGGTACTCGTCGAGCTGGCCGGCACTGCTGGCAAAGCCGGCAACAATCGTATTGATCAACGGCGACAGGGGATTCAACTCGACCGCCTTCCTTCCCTGCTCGAGCGCTTCTGCGTTGCGTTCCATGTTGGAAAGCAGATGCGCATAGCCCAGGCGTGCTTCGGCGAGGTTCGGATCAAGCTCGATCGCGCGCCGAAACTGCCGTTCGGAATCCGGCCAGTTCCAGTCGTACCAGAATGCGACCCATCCCAGCACGGAATGCGCCTCCGCCAGGTCATCGTCGATTTCGATCGCCTTGCGCGCCGCCGCCTTGGCGAGCGGAAAGGTGTCGTTTGGCGCGGCATCACCGGCCATCGGCAGACGTCTGTAAGCCTCGCCCATGCCCGCGTAGGCCAGCGCGTTGGCGGGGTCCAGATCAAGCGACTGACGATAAAATCCGATCGCCGCATAGAGGTCGTCGGATTTGACCTTTTCGGCGCGATGACGTGCGAACAGGTACAGGCGATACGCATCGGCATTGCTTGTGTAGTGCG
>JBATAQ010000137.1:0-15381 GCA_049661925.1 Dokdonella sp. | reverse complement strand
GGTTTCGACCCGGGTTTTGATAATTCGCTGTTGTTGTAGTATTTGCCTGACGTTTGTCCCCTCACCGTGAACCACAGCCCTGAAAAGAGGAGCTTGCCTTGAAGAATCTTTATATACCAGCTGTTGTCCTGTGCGCATTGACTGCTTGTGCGTCGCATCCGCAGATGCGCGAAGAGAGTCATCAGTCGACCGATAAATTGATCGTTCAATCAATCGCCCAGCAAAGAGGCAATCTCGCCAGGAATACAGCCGGAAAAGGTTTTGGGCCGCAGTCCCCACGTGATATCGACAAGACAGAAGGCGTCAACCCGGTGGTTTTCGAAAGCTCGCCTGCCGCCGCTGAGATGAACTTGTGCAACATCCACTTTCACAAGAATGCGGAGCATGCCGGCGGCGAGTTCTCCCGATATGCGGGCGATGGCGACGGCCACGGATTTGAAACAGGTTACGTATTTACCGGCGACCTGAGTCAGGCGGAACGCACGCCCCTGGCGCAAGGCATATGCGCCAACGAGCATGGTGCTCTTTCGGTAGGTGACACGATTGAGCTTCACTACGTTCATACCAGTGCGCGCATCAAGCCCGGACCAACGCTGGGCGCGTGCCTCAGTGACTCAATCAAGAACCCTCAATTGCGCGTTGAAACGCAGGTCTATGTTCTGGTCAATGACAGCAAGGCGCTGGACTTTGCCTGGTTGACCGCGGTCGAGCAGAAAAACGGTCTGTATCAGGCCTTGAACATTCCGGACAACACGGGCACGCCAGTTACCTATGCCGGTTCGACCACCGGTCCCGCCTATAACGAGGCAGGCTCGCCGTTTCAGGTGACGTGGAGCGTTCGTCCCAAGGTTGCCAAGGTCAACGCTGACAGCGTCGGACAATGGTGCAAGAGCAACATCTTCAATGAAGATCATGCTCATGGCGTGAGAAATCTGGTCAAGAATCCCGACCTGCTTTCTCCAATCAGGTAAGCAGTAACGGGGTCAGGTGCACTTCCCGCTGCTGACTAGAACGGGGATGGCCGACCAAGTGCTCTTTATTGTGCGCCCACCGAAGCAGCGTTGGTCCGCTTTGCTCACGCGTTGCGTGCGATTCAATAGCGGATCATTGCCTGTCAGAGCCGGGACCTGGAGGTGAACCTGAAGCCGTTTCCGGCCCCGTTTTCCAGCGTTATGCGCCGACGGAAACGCCGGAAGCGATCTGGAAGGATATCGGCAAGCTGTTGTCAGCGTGAGTTTGGACGGCTTCGCTCAGTTGTCGAAGCCGTTGCGGAACAACACTTGCTCGCTGGCGTCCGTTTCCACCGCACCAATCGTGCACACGTCAGCGCGCACATAGCCGCGCTGGTCGGTAGCCTGGCATCGCAAAATACCCAGGCGGGTGAATACCCGGTTCAAGACACTCATTGCGCTCGGCAGGTAGTTGTCCGGGACTCTCGCTGCACCCGGAGGCGTGTGAGAGGCGAGCGTGCCCAGTTCCAGCGACGCGTAGGTCTGGCCGACCCGACTGCTTGCCGCCGGTAGTCCACAAGAGTTTCCGGGTGATTCGACGTTGTTGCCCAGCGCTACCAGTGAGCGGGAACACATGCCGATCAGTGCGCTGTTGCTGACGGTGACGATGGCATCGGCACCGCGAGCAACCGAAACCGGTTCATCTCCGAAAACGGAGACATTCGAGCCAACAGTCGCTTGATCGAGCAGCGTTGTGCCTTGCCCAATAGCCAGACTGCCGGCGATCGTCGAATTCCGAACCGTCGTAGTCGCTGCCGAGATGAAAATCGCCTGGTTGCTGCTGGAGTCGACCTTGAATGTCGAGTCGATAACCGCAACGTCCTGGACACCGCTGATGCAGGAACCCAAACCAGACTGCGAACGACCGTTGTCGATCTGGCTGCCGAGAATACGTACGTGCTGTCCGCCGGTGATCGAGAGGCTGCCGCACGCATTCGGTCCATAGTCGATGCGGCTAAGGAAACTTTTCGCAACCCTGGCGCTGCCAGTCGCGGCGAGGTTGATGCGCAGACCGACCTTACGCCAATCAACGGTGGAATTCGTAATATCCAACTGTTCGCCGTCAGACAACGAAATGGCTGTCTGCCCATTGGAAAAAGCTCCAGAGTAGATCGACGAGTGGTCGATCAGAAGGTTGCCCTTCGCAACGATGGTGTCGCCTGGTCCGTAGATCCCGCCGGCCTGAACATCGAACAGTTCCACTCGCGTGGTTGCGGCATCGCCACCACCGAAGCCGCCCGAACGCAGGCCGATCCCGATGGAAAGGTGCTCAAGTCGCAAGCGCCCTCCCGCCGCAACATCGATAATTTGCTCGCTGGGCGACATGATATTGATGCCGGTCACGTCGCGGCCAGCTCCGATGATCGTCAGGTCACCTGTAACGTCGAAATCGCCAGTAACGCTAGCGTCCTCTCCACTTCCCGCGATGGTGATGACGTGATTTCCGGGGGGGAGTTGAATCGTGCTGGGTTCGGCAATTGTATTGGCGGCGAGGATCGCGTCGCGAAGGCTGCACGAGGAGGCCGTGCATGCGCCGCTATTGATGTCGATGTTCGTCGTTACGATGAAATCGGCTGCGTACAGGGGAAATGAAAGGGACATCACTGCCGATGCGGCGAGCCACGAGATTGGTCGCGAAAAATACCGAACTGCCGATAATCGTACCTGAAGTGTCATAACGCACCCCTGCGAAAAACCGTGGACTGGTTCACAGTTTCCGCCAATACCCGGCCAGTGGCAATACCGCGTGATTGATGACGTGGGCAGGGTGGTTGCGACTTTTCCCAAGCAATTCCAGCGAATTTCGGAGTGACACGACCGAACTGACACGCCGCCGGTAGCAACTTGGCGACAGGCGGCGCGTCTCACGTAGGCGGAAATCAGCTCTTCTTCGACGCAATCCAGCGATTGATCTTGTCTTCGAGGATACCGAGCGGCAGCGCGCCGTCCTTGAGTATCTGGGCATGGAATTCGCGGATGTTGAAGCCGGCACCAAGTTCTGTCTCGGCCTTGGCGCGCAACCTCTGGATGGTCAGCTCGCCAATCTTGTAGCCCAGTGCCTGACCCGGCCAGGCGATGTAGCGCTCGGCTTCGGCAATAGCGTCGGGCGTGCTGACCGATGAATTGGCGTGCATGTAATCGATGACCTGGTCACGCGTCCAACCCTTGCTGTGCAGACCGGTGTCTACAACCAGGCGCACGGCTCGCCAAAGCTCGCCTTGCAGACGACCGAAGTACGAATACGGATCTTTGTAGACGCCAAGGTCTTTCCCCAGGCTCTCCGCATACAAGCCCCAGCCTTCAACGAACGCGTTGTTGCCGCCGAACCGGCGGAACTTGGGAATGTTCGTCAATTCCTGTTGCAGGGCAATCTGGAAGTGATGGCCGGGGATCGCCTCGTGCAGGAACAGGTCTTCGGCGTCCCAGGTCTTGCGCGTTGGCAGGTCGAAAGTGTTGACGTAGAAGATGCCAGGACGGGTGCCGTCCTCGCTCGGGCCTCTGTACTCGCCACCCGCCGAACTTTCAGCACGGAATGCCTCGATCGGGCGAATCTCGAATTTCGCCTTCGGTACCAGCGAAAACTGTTCTGGAATACGCGCTTCGATGATGGCTTCGAGTTCTCGATAATGGGTCAGCAAAGCCTCTTCGCTCTTGAATTCAAAACGCTTGTCCTTCTGCATGAAGGCAAAGAACTGCGTCATCGAACCCTTGAAGCCGACCTGCTTCATGACCTTCCGGATTTCGCCGTGGATGCGCGCCACCTCATCCAGACCAATCTGGTGAATTTGCGCAGGCGTCATGTCGGTGGTGGTGGCGACGCGAGCGTTATAGACATACCAGGCCACGCCATTCGGTAGCTTGTCGGCACCAACGCTGTCGCGTGTCTTTGGCAGATACTCGTCGCGGATGAAGTCGCGCAGCTTTCGATACGCCGGCATCAGGCGGTCGGCGATAAGGGTGTGATATGCCTCGGTAAGGCGTTCCTTGTCGGCCGCCGAAAAATCGGCCGGCATGGTGCGGATCGGACCCCAGAATTGAGTGTCTTCCGGCTTTGGCTTGATGAGCGCGTCGAGCTGTGGAATCACCTTGGCCATGACCACGCGTGGTTGAACGACGCCGTTGGCGATGCCTTCGCGCATGTTCGCGATCTCGGTATCGAACACGATCGGAACGCGAGAAGCGCGAGCAAACCAGTTGTCGTAGTCCTGCACGGTCTTGAAGGGTTGAGCCTGGCCACCCGATCCGAGCATCACCACGGCACTGGCCGAGCCATACATCTGGTTGACCGGCTTCATCCAGGCGGGAAACTGCTCACCGGCCAGTTCATCGCGACGCTCGCGCACGAAAATCTTGTAGCTCAGCAAAGCCTGGCCATTCAGCCCCTCGTCACCTATCGCACTGATGCGATCCAGCCAGGCCTTGTTGAACTCACGCGACTTGGCGCGATTTTCGGCCGAATCGGTATCGACCAGTTGGTCGTTGTAGCGCTCGTCACCAATATAGGTCGCCATGACCGGATTCATCTTCAGGCCTTCCTGCCAGTACTCCTCATACAAAGCGTCCAGTTTCGTCGCCTTGTCGGCGACCGTTTCAGTGGCCGCTGTCGGCACCATTGGATCCGCATCCGGACGCGGCATGGGTGCACACGCGCCAATAGCGAGTGTCAGGGCGACAACAAGCGGAGTGATGGAAAGGCGGCGCATGATCATGGGCTTTCTCCAATTCGAACGGTCGGGATTTGGTGGATGGCAACGATACGGCAGTCAGGCTGTTCGCGGAAACACGCGGCGACGCCTCGGACTCACATCATTTTTCCAACAGCGTTGCTTTCGTTGCTGGCGCGTCTCGAACCGGGATCGGCACATTGCACAAGTCGATCTTGCCGGCTGGCACGTGATACCACTCATCGCGGCGATTGCGGCGTGACTCGACCAGCGCCGTAAATGTTGGCGTATCGGTTTTCAACACCTGCAACGCAACGCGCTCTGCGACCGGAACATCGTCAGCGAGACGAACGCGTTTGATCGGCGTGCGTTGCGCAGGCTGTTCGTAGAACCCGAGCGGCCCGGTTCCGCGCGGGAACGCCGTCAACCATTCCATGCCGCGCAAGACGCGCCCGACCGTCGCGATATTGCGATCAAGCTGGCGTGGTGCCTGGCCGATCACCACGTAGAGTTCGGCACCGGAACCCGATTCCGGCGCGGTATCGCGACCAACACCCAACACGCCGTAGCAATGTGCCATCCAGACTTCTCCGCTGGCAGGATCGCGGGCGGTCGGGAAGCCATTGGAATGACCGACCTGTGGCGCGTAGACATCGCCGTCGTGCAGTATGGTGAAGGGCAGGTCAGCGCTGGGGCGGGTGAACTCGGACGGCAGGGTTTTCTTCGCGTCGCCTAGCGAACGCGCATTGGCTTCGCCGGCATTCGGATCGCCCCATTGCGTCACGAAACCATCCTGCACGCGCACAATGGCGAGTCCATCGAAATATTTCAGGCGGATCAGCTTGCGAATATTGTCGACGTGTAGCGGCGCGAATGCAGGTGCCAGTTCGAATATCACGCGACCGTCGGGCAGGTCCATGTAGACGACGTTTTCCGGGTCGGGCGTGCGCCAGTCCGAATCCTTGGCCGCGGCGAGTACGTCCGCCGTCGTTGCAGCTTTGGGCACGTCATCAGCGGCTACTGCGCTTGCAGACGCGAAAGCGAAAATGGCGACGGCAACGGCAGAGGCGAGCATGGTTCGAATCATCGGAGCGATCCTCGGAGGGGATTGCCGAGGATCGCACGAATCGGAATGGTTGGCCGCCGACCACCAAGCGTCGGTGGCGACATACATCGACGCGCTAGGTCGAAAGCGTGCGATCCAGCGCGGCGAGGTAAGCGCGTTCGAAACGCTGGTCGAGCACATCGGGTAGACCCGGCAATGCACCCAACTGCAACCACTCGCGCATCAGGTTCCCGAGTCGTTCCGACGGCTCGACGCGATCGTCCCCGCGCAGACGCGCCGACAACTGACCGACTTGCAGGTCGAGTCGCCGCTGGCGATCCGCTTCCGGTGTTTCGATCCCGGCGAATTGTTCGAACGTGATCACCGCGTTGCGGAATACGGACTCGTCGGCAGACTGGCCAATGATTCCGCTGATCGCGGCGTGAAAGCGTTCGGCCATCAGGTCCGCGTCAATTTCACTCGTTGGCAACGCCGTCATCTGGTCGCGCGCCGTATCCACTTCCAGTTCGCAACGTTCGACGGCTCGGCACAATCTCCATTGCGCCAGCCAGGTGTCATAGCGTGCACGGCGCGCCGCTTGCTGGCGCGCCTGGGCGGCGAGGCGCAGCGCGTCCTGTGCGTTGCGGAAGCGTGTGCGCAAGCCACTGTCGGTATCCACCATCGCCGAAAACGCATCGACGATTCGTTGCACGCTGCCGCGCTCGGGTGTGTCGTCGGCACTCGCCAACTGTTCCAGTTCCTCGCACAGCGTGCTGGCCTGGTCGCGGCGTTCGCGTTCCGCATCGGCAATGCTCGCGCGTTCGGCATCGGCACTCGCGAATACGGCGTCGACAGCAGCGCGGAATTGCTTCCACTGTTGTTCGTCACGGCGGCGCATGCCATTGCCGCTGGCCTGCCATTGCTTTTGCAGATCGCGGCTGGTGCTGATCGCTGCCCGTTTGTCGCCGAGTTCGGACAACGCGCTGGCCTTCGCGATCAACGCCTCCTTGCGTTCTGCGACCGCCTTGTCGCGTGCATCGACGCGCTCGTCGATCGCAGACAGCCCGGACTTGATACGGTCGGCGAGCGCCTTGCGCTGGCGTGGGTCAACGCGATCAAGGTCGCGCAGGGCAGAAGCCAATTCGCGGCGGCTGGCGATCACCGTCTTCCAATCGTCGATCTCTTCAGGCAGTGCGCTTCCGCGCTCGATCAGCGCTTCCAGCTCTCCCGTCGCCGTGGCTCGCAACTCGTCGCGCTTCTCGAAATACGGTCGCGCCGGTTCGATGGCGCGACGGCAAGCCGCGCGGAAGCGACGACTCATCGCATCGGGATGGTCAAGTCCCAGTGCTTTCTCGACGCGCGTCCATTCGGCTTGCGCCTCGCGCAGGCGAGTCGCGAGGGCATCGGGGTGCAAAACCGCGTCGGGCAGGGATTCGATCTCTTCGCACAACTGCATGCGACGCTGGTTGGCACCCCAGTTGCGCCATTGCGCACTGTCCGCGTACTCCGCTTCCGAGATGCCAAGTCGTTTGTGCAGGCCGCTCGGCAGTTCGCCATCCACGTTGGCGCGTGCCAATTCGACACGTGCATGGGCGACTTCAGTATCGGAGCTTTGGCCGCTCTCGAGTGCTTTTTCCAGCGTTTGCAGTGTGGCTTCCAGTTCGACGATTGCCTGCTCTCGTTTCGCAGCGCGGGCGGCAGCATTGGCGGCGCGTTCTTCGGTGGACTTCTGTTCTTCAACACGCGCCTGCTTCAGTGCATGGCGAGCGGCGGCGGCATCTTCGTGTTCGGCATGTTGGTTGGCGAGCGAATCCAGTCGTTCGCTGATTGCGGCGATCCGACGCGTCGCCGATTGGCGTTGCGTGGCTGCGCTTTCATGAAGGGCTGACCAATGGTCGGCGAGTTCGTCCATCCGCGCGGCGAGGCTCTCGTGCTGAGCTGGACTGGCGTGACCTATATCGCGTTCGAGCGATGCAAGCGCGTTGTCAAATTGTCCCATAGCCGCCGCGCGATCGCGCAGGGTGGCAACGTGGTCAGGATCGCTGGCGCGTTCGAGCAATGCGCGCGCAGAATCGTAGCGCGTGCGCAGCGCCTCCGGAGCTTTCTCCGCAATCGCCCGCCACTGCTCGTGAAGTGCGTCGTCCTGCTTGCCATCGCGAACCTGTTTCTCGATGCGTTCGCAAAGCTCGCGAGCGCGCTCGGCGATGCTTGCCGCGTCACCACGAGCAAGGCGAATTGCGTCGATGCGCTCCCGGCTGCGCCGATGCAATTGTTTGTCGTTGCGACGGCTGCGCTCGGCAATACGTTCGAGCTGCGCTTCATCGTCGATGCGAGCCAGGAGTTTCCAACGCAACGCAGGGTCGCGTTCACCAAGGACGCGATCCAGCAGCACTGATGGCCGGGTGACGCTATCCAAGGCTGCGCCGCGAAGTTCGATTTCCTTGCCATGTTCGGCAAGATGCTCGATCAGGTTGGAATCGTCCTGCGCACGCAGCAAACGCAGTCGTGTGTCCAGCGGTGGTGCCTGCGCGTGGCGACCGCTCATCAGGTCGAACCATTGCGACTGCGCGGCCTTGCGCACGTCTTGCGAGGCATCGTCATTGGCAAGACTGTGGGCCAGGCCGACATCCGCTACGCGCTTCATCGCCGCCAGTCGAACCTGCGCATCGGCATCGCTGCGCGCGATGCGTGGCAAGGCCGCAACCAGTTCCGCGTCGTGGCCTTCGATCACTGCCGCGCGGCGAACATTGGCGTCGCGTGATTGCCAGCGCGGTTTGAACAGCTTGTCGAGAATGCTCATCGTTGAACTCGTGGGAAGGCGCGTGCGGTCACAGCAGGCTCTTGAAGATGCGGAAGCCGGCGATCCAGGTGCCGAACATGGTGCCGAAATTGGTCAGGATGAAAACCAGCAACGTACGCGACACACGGTTTTTCCACCAGCCGGTCCAGTGGGTGACGTCGTCGCGCAGGTTATCGAAATCGCCGACGCGTGGACGGCGGACGAGCACTTCGACGCCGGCAGCAATCGCGCCGGATGGAACGCCGGGTCGAAACGGTTTCAGCGGTCCGGCAATGGCCGCAGCGAGAACGCTGAGTGGATGGCCGCCACCGAGCAAAGCACCCAGCCCGGCACCGACCGCCGTGCAGATTGCCCACACCTGCAAGGCTTGCGCACCCAACTGGCCACCGCGCGAAAACAGCACGCCGATCGCAACGGCGATCGCGACGAAGATACCGATCGCCATCCACTTGCCCCAGCGCGACGGCGGCGGCACGGTCGATAGAATGGCGATCAATGGCTGCGACGGCGCAACCTGATTCTGCAATGCAGCGGCGATCCCGGCGAGATGGCCCGCACCGAGTACGACCAGCACGCGACGCAGCGGGGGATCGATGTCAAGCGAGGCCGCGCTTTCCTCACGCAGCTTGGCCGTCATGTAGCGGTCGCGTTCTGCAATCAGGGCTTCGAACAGTTTTGGAGACTCGTTCGCGAACTCGGTGAACATGCTGCCGAGCATGTCGCCTTCCTTGAGCTTTTCGACTTCCTCCTCGCTGACGTTGTCGCGACTGATCAGTCCGCCAATCAATCCCGCGCCAATGGCAAAGCGCTCGAAAAATCCAACGCTGTCCATCGCGCGTCGCAAGGTGGTCGCGACCTCGCGATCGATCAACCACAGTGGCAGGCCGCGCGCCTCGGCACCGTCGATGGCGGCTTTCATTTCCGCACCGGGCTCGATGCCGAATTGTTCGGCGATGCGACGCTGGAAAGCGCCCAGCATCAGATTCGCCGCGACCATTCGCACCTTGCCCTGGCGGATCACCTGAAACAGGTCCATCTTGCGGAAGGCTTCGGGGTCGAGCATCGAGAGGTAGCGAGGATCGCACAACTCAACGGCGACGGCGTCGAACGACTCGGTGGCGAGGATTTCGTTGACCGCATCGACACTCGTACGTGAAACATGCGCGGTGCCAAGCAACACGTATTCAACGCCGTCGCGAGTGACGCGCTTCATTGGCTGGTCGGCAAGCACGGACGGCGACGCCGTTATCGTCACGTCCGCAACGCTTGCGCTGTCTTCAAGTGGATTCATCGTGATCCTCGGCACGCAACAGGCGCGCTGGAGTAAATAGGGTGGGACGAATGTGGCAAACGCGACCGCTGCGCATCAATCGCGGTAGCGCTTGGTCAGGTCCGCATAGGCATCGATACGGCGATCGCGCAGGAACGGCCAGATGCGGCGCACCGCTTCGCTACGTTGCAGGTCGACATCGACGATCAGTAACTCGCGTTGGTCGTTTGAGGCTTGGGCGAGGAACTCCCCCTGCGGCCCGGCGACAAAGCTCGAACCCCAGAACGTGATGCCACGTCCATCCGCCGGTGCCGCTTCGTAGCCGACACGATTGCATGACAGGACCGGAATGCCATTGGCAACGGCGTGGCCGCGCTGCACGATGATCCAGGCATCACGCTGGCGGGCTTTTTCGTCATCGTCGTCGGCCGGATCCCAACCAATTGCAGTCGGGTAAAGCAAAAAGTCGGCACCTGCCAGCGCCATCATCCGCGCGCCTTCCGGATACCACTGGTCCCAGCACACCAGCAAACCGAGTTTGCCGACCGATGTCTGGATCGGTTCGAAACCAAGGTCACCTGGAGTGAAATAGAATTTCTCGTAGAACGCCGGATCATCAGGAATGTGCATCTTGCGATACTTGCCGGCGATGTCGGCCGAGCGATCAAATACCACGGCCGTGTTGTGATACAGGCCAGCCGCACGGCGCTCGAACAGCGATGCGACAACGACCAGCTTCAGCTCTGCCGCCAATGCACCGATGCGCTGCGTGCTCGGTCCGGGAATTGATTCGGCACGGTCGAATTCGTCGACACTTTCGTGTTGGCAGAAGTACGGCCCGTTGTGCAATTCCTGCAACAGGACCAGCTCCGCGCCAGCGGCGGCTGCCTCGCGAAGCGCGATCTCGATCGCGTCGAGATTGGCCTCAACGCTGCCGCGATCAGTTTCCTGCAACAGGGCGACTTTCAGGGTTTTCTTGTTCATTCCGCTACAGATGGGGACGGCCAGCCCGCAATGGTAGCCGCAACGCGCTGATCGGTTCCGAACGCGACGAATACACGCGTGATTGCATCCGTTCTTTCCGCGCTCCCGTATCCTGCGCCAACTCAATTACCGTCGGGCAGCAGGAAGATGAATAAAGCAGCAATAGGGATGTTCGCGATCGTGCTTTTTTCACCGATCCAGTCGGCGTACGCGGCCGAACCCGCTCCCGATGAAGCTGCGGATACCTTGCAAACCGTGGTCGTCATCGGTCGCCAGCGCAACCTGGTTGGCGAGGCGATTTCTGCTTCGGAAGGCGAAGTGGGTCCCGAAGAAATCGCCGAGCGCCCGATGGTTCGCACCGGCGACCTGATGGAATTCGTGCCCGGCATGGTCGCCACCCAACACTCAGGCAGCGGCAAAGCCAATCAGTATTTCCTGCGCGGCTTCAACCTTGACCACGGCACGGATTTCGCGACGTCCGTCGATGCGATGCCCATCAACATGCGAACCCATGGCCATGGCCAGGGTTATACCGACCTCAATTTTCTGATCCCCGAAACCGTGCAGTCGCTGAGCTACCGCAAAGGAACCTACTACGCGGACGTGGGCGATTTTTCGTCAGCTGGCTCGGCAAAATTCTCGATCGCTGATCGCCTGCCCGAAGGTTTGGCCGAGTTGACGGTGGGTCGGTTCGGCTATGGGCGCTCGGTCGTGGTGGATTCGTTCAACGCCGGTGGTGGCGACCTGCTGCTCGGCGGCGAGTTGCAAACCTACGACGGCCCTTGGACAGACATCAATGAAGATGTGAGCAAGAAGAATTTCCTCGCGCGCTACAGCAAGGATGTTGGCGGCGGTCGCGCTCATTTCACCTTCATGGGCTACGACAACAAGTGGAACTCCCCGGATCAGATTCCCGATCGCGCTGTGCGCTCGGGGCTGATCTCCCAATACGGCTCGATTGATACGACGCTGGGCGGCCAATCGTCTCGCTACAGCCTGTCCGGCGGCTGGCAGGGCGCCGCCCTGGATGGTGACTTGAACGCCAACGCCTACGTGATCGACTACGACTTCAACCTGTGGTCGAACTTCACCTACTTCCTCGACGATCCGGTTCGTGGTGATCAGTTCGAACAGGTCGACCAGCGCAGGATTTACGGCTTCGATGTCTCCCAGCAATGGGGCGAGCGCGACGGATCGCGCTGGCGCTTGGGTACGCAAGGGCGCTACGACGACATCGGTCAGGTCGGGCTGTATCGGACTGAGCGCCGCCTGCGAAGTGCAGCGATCCGCGACGACTCGGTCAACGAAGGCAGTATCGGCTTGTATCTGGCCAACGAGACTCGCTGGACCGACACCATTCGCAGTTATGTCGGTGTGCGTTACGACCGCTACAGATTCGATGTGAAGGCAATCGAGCCGGAAAATTCCGGCAGTACCAGCGATTCCACGCCATCGACCAAGGCCAGCCTGATCTGGCACCCGACCGATCCGCTTGAGTTCTATTTGAGCTGGGGCCAGGGTTTTCACTCCAACGATGCGCGCGGCACCACACTACGCGTCGACCCCGTTACTGGTGCGCCAGCCGACAAGGTGGATCCGCTGGTCGACTCGGTCGGTTCGGAACTCGGCACACGCCTGCATTTCAGCGATCAATTGAATGCGACGCTTGCCATCTGGCAATTGAGCCTGGATTCGGAACTGCTGTTCGTCGGCGACGCCGGCAATACCGAAGCCAGCCGCCCCAGTCATCGCGAAGGCGCCGAGTTGGGCCTGTACTGGTACCCGAACGACCGCATCACGGCCGAGCTGGAAACCAGTTATACACGTTCAAATTTTCGCGACCGCGATCCTTCCGGCGATCACATTCCCGGCGCAATTCCGTTCGTTGCTTCGGCATCGATCCAGGCCGATTTCAACGACGGCTGGTACGCCACGGCGCGCGTTCGTCACTTCGGCCCGTATCCGTTGATCGAAGACAACAGCGTCAGGTCAAATGGCTCGACCGTCCTCAATTTTCGCGTCGGCAAGCGCTGGCAGCAGTTTGGCGTGAGCCTGGACTTGCTCAACGCGCTTGACTCCCGCGACCATGATATCGACTACTTCTATGCGTCGCGGCTACCCGGCGAACCCGAAGACGGCATCGAAGACAATCACTACCACCCGCTGGAACCGCGCAGCGTGCGGCTGACCGCACGCTGGAATTTCTAGTTGGCGAGGACACCAGCGGGCAACTGCATGGTTTGGCAATGCAGGCTGCCGTTCTGCCAGATCAGCGAGCGACACGGAACGCTGACAATCTCGCGACCAGGATGGGCAAGGCCAATGATGCGTGCGGCTTCTTCGTCGGTGGCGCAGTCATAGGCGGGCACCAACACCGCTCCGTTGACGATCAGGTAATTCGCGTAAGAGGCCGCAAGCCGACGCGTTTCATCGAGGATCGGTTCCGGCCACGGCAAGGCATGCAACGTGTAGGGGTTACCGTCGCACGTGCGCAAGGCGGCAAGCTCGTTCGCCATTGCGGACAGTTCCGCATGATGTGAATCGGATTCGTCATCGCAAGCCTGATAGACGATGGCGTCATCAGGCGCGAAGCGCGCCAGCGTGTCGACGTGCGCGTCGGTGTCATCACCTTCGAGATATCCATGTTCAAGCCACAGAATGCGGTCGGCGTATAGCGACTGCTTCAACTGCATCGTCATTGCAGTGCGCGACTGCTGCGGATGGCGTTGAGTCAGGCATTTCCACGTGGTCAGGATCGTTCCGGCGCCGTCGGATTCGATTGCACCGCCTTCGAGTGCCCAATCGATACGTTGATGTGTTGCCCGTGCGAATACTTCACGCTCGACCAGACCTTCAATCAGGCGATCATCCTGCCCCGCCTCGAACTTGCCGCCCCAACCGGTGAAGTGGAAATCGGTCAGAACAAAGCCGTCGGCATCGACCAGGGTGATGGGCCCGGAATCGCGCAACCAGGTGTCGTCGTAACCGATTTCGACATAGCGCAGGTTCGCGCCATCGACGCCCGCGGCAAGCAGCAGTCGGTGCGCATGAATTCTCAGTGCTCCATCGGCAACGCAAATGACCACTGGTTCGAAGCGAGCGACTGCGACCGCAAGCGCGACCAACGTGGTCTCGACATCGGTGAGACGTGGCGCCCAGTCGGTGTCGGCGTGCGGCCAGGCGATCAGGATGCCCGCTTGCGGCTCCCACTCGGCAGGCAATCGTGGCTTCGAAGCGAACACAGCTCAGTTGCGTGTAGCGACGCTGTGAATGACCCGATTACGCTCGAAAACCACGGTGTAATTCGCATAGCGCCAGCGGTTGATCGGTGGCTGTTGCGCAGAGCTGCCGCCCACGGTCGGCAACTTCTGCAGTGGCGAGCCATAGCGCCGCTCGACCTGGGACATGCTGAGCCCACGCGACGGCGCGGCCAGCGACTGGCCACGCATCGTGTTTTCAATCAGCAAGCTGTCAGCGCTGGCTGGCGCGGCCCAGGCCAGCGCAAGAGCTGCGCAGAAACCGGCAATGGTCGATATTTTCATTTCGCAAACTTCCTGATGCTGAAGGGGCAAGGTTGTCACGCTAACTCAATTGCGCTGAATACGTCAGCGACCCACGTTGGCTTTTTCGGCTGTCGCCAAGGTGATCAATCCCCTAACGTCGTCATCCTCGCGAAGGCGGGGACCCATTTTGATCTTGCTTTCGACACTGAGCGTCATGGTTGGCGCCAGTCTGGTCAAGCGTTCGCGCTGTGTGCTTTTGAGCTGCATCCCGATTCGGGGAGGCGAGCTGGCGTAGAAAAGGCCTGCAGGGTGGCCCGAATGGATTCGGGCCAGTTCGCTGCCAGCACAGGGAAGTGCTGTCAGCGAACCCCGGAGCCAGCTTGCGACGTCGTGCAGCTTCATCGCACGACCGACCCGCCACGGGCGCATCCGTTGGGCCATGTTTGTGTGCGAGCAGAAAGAGCCTGCCCTCGGACTTGATCCGGGGGTGGCTCGCGCGCCGGCAGGCGAGAGAAACGCTTGACCAGTCTGGCGCCAGCCAAGAATAAATAATCGGCGGGCGGCAGCCTGGCGAAACCCTTGATCCGTAGCGCGACGCCAACAAGAGTGAAACGGCGGCAGCTAGAAGAAACACTTGGCCAGCGAGACGAATACCGACAATCGCGGGAGTCAACAGTAAACATCAGATCAACATGGGTCCCCGCTTTCGCGAGGATGACGAGGTCGTGCGGTGTCACAAGGGCGGTTCTCCCGTGGGGGAAGGGGAGAAACGCTGGCGGCAGCGTGGAGCGATGCCGCGCCGAACAGCGACGAGAGGTGGCGCGCTTGCGCCTCCACGTCGTTCGCGCCGAATAGCGCGGAGATGACGGCGATGCAGTCCGCACCTGCTGAAATCAACGGTGCAGCGTTGCCAGCGTCGATGCCGCCTATGGCGACGAGAGGCAATCCAAACCGACGCGCATCGGCAAGCATTTGCGGCGTGGCACGTCGCGGCGTGTGCTTGCTGCCACTGGGGAAGAACGCCCCGAACGCGAGGTAATCCGCGCCGCGCGCGGTGAAGTCTTCGGCGCGTTCCAGCGAGTCGTAGCAGGACACGCCGATGAT
>JBATAQ010000136.1:0-5922 GCA_049661925.1 Dokdonella sp. | reverse complement strand
GCTATCGCAAGGCCGATCTTGATGCGGTCTATGCCGAAGCGACCAGCCAGTGGAACGACATCCTCGGCACCGTACAGGTGCGGACGCCTGATCGCAGCATGGACCTGTTGCTCAACGGCTGGTTGTTGTACCAAGCGCTGGCGTGTCGGGTCTGGGCGCGTACAGGGTATTACCAGTCCAGTGGTGCCTACGGATTTCGCGACCAGTTGCAGGACGTTATGGCGGTCTGTGTTTCTCGACCTGACGTTGCTCGCGAGCATATCCTGCGAGCCGCCGGTCGTCAGTTCGTGGAAGGCGACGTGCAGCATTGGTGGTTGCCACCCGGCGGCGGTGGCATCCGCACGCGAATGACCGATGACCGGCTCTGGCTGCCATATGTGCTGTGCCACTACCTTGATGTGACAAATGACCAAGCCGTGCTCGACGAACGCCAGACTTTTCTTGTCGGCGATGCCTTGAAGGAAGGCGAGGATGAAGCATTCTTCACGCCCGCGAACGCTGATGAGGACGGCAGCATCTACGAACACTGCGCGCGTGCCATTGATGTCAGCCTGGATCTTGGCCACCACGGCCTACCGCTGATCGGCACCGGCGACTGGAACGACGGCATGAATCGTGTCGGCGAAAAAGGCAAGGGCGAAAGTGTCTGGCTGGGCTGGTTCCTGGTCGCAACGATTGATGCCTTCACACCCATCGCGCAAGCGCGAGGCGACGACGAACGCGCCAAGCGTTGGCGTGATGTTGCAGCGTCAGTCCGCAAGGCGCTCGACGACACCGGCTGGGACGGCGACTGGTATCGCCGTGGTTACTACGACGACGGCACGCCGCTGGGTTCGCACTTGAGCCACGAGTGCAAGATCGACACCATCGCCCAGTCGTGGAGCGTCATCGCTGGCGGCTGCAATCCTCAACATGCCCAGTCGGCGATGGATTCTGTCGACGCCATGCTGATTTGTCGCGACGACAAAGTTGCGCCCTTGTTCACGCCGCCCTTCGATCGCGCTGAACAAAATCCCGGCTACATCAAGTCCTATCCACCCGGCATCCGCGAGAACGGCGGTCAATATACCCACGGTTCGCAGTGGTCGATTTTTGCGCTGGCAAAGATGGGCCAGGGCAACCGGGCGGAAGAACTGTTCTCGCTGATCAACCCGGCCAACCACAGCGACAGTCGCGAGGCTGTTGACCGCTACAAGGTCGAACCTTACGTCGCCTGCGCGGATGTGTATTCCGTCGAGCCGCACGTGGGTCGCGGCGGCTGGACCTGGTACACCGGGTCCGGCGCGTGGCTGTATCGCGCTGGCCTGGAAGCAATACTCGGCTTTCAGCTGCGGGGTGACCGTCTGCTGATTGACCCCTCGATTCCGGAAACCTGGCGCGGATTCCAGATTCGCTATCGACATGGACGTTCCATGTACGAGATTGCTGTCGAAAACCCGCGTCATGTGCAGCACGGCGTTGTCGAAATTCAGATCGACGGCGAGCGGTTGCCGGCAGGCGAAGTTGGCATTCCGCTGGTCGACGACGGTATACACCGCAAGATTGTCGTGACGATGGGGCACCCGCGCTGACACCTGGAGCAGGTGTTGGCTGGAACGCCAACACCTGTTGGAAGTCGCGTTGCACCGCCCTTGGCGCTGGGCGTAGCGCATTGGAATCAGTCGAAACCGTTGGCGAAGATCATGTCGTTGTTGGCTTCAAGGGTGATGCCGTCGAAGGCGACGTTGTAGTCACGGAAGCCTTGCAAATTGGGAACAAAAGAGTCGGTCGCCACCAGCGATATTTCGACGGCTGCGTTGGAAAGGTAGTCATCAAAGTTGATACCGAACTGCCCCGGCGTTGGCGACTGCATCCAGTTGGTCGTTGCCGGAATCAGTACATCGCCCTGGTCGATGATCGGGCCAGTACAGCCGTAGGCCGGGACCGCCGGTTCGAAAACTTTCCAGTTCACGGTCAAGCCATCGCCGGGCGTGATAGCGCCGGCTCCGGGTGACCGGCCCCAGGCAGTAATGCGGTAGAGACCCGGACCCGGCAGCACTTGACACTGTTTCGCGACGGTAACGCTGGCTGCATTACTGACAATGCCGCCTAATACCTTCAGTGAACCCGACCCGCTAGGACCGTTGCCGTTGTTACTGTCGCGGCTGACGATAGCCGGATACGGCAAGTTCCACTGGCTCAAATCAACATTGAACGAATCGTTGACCATGATGTTGTTGATCGACTGGCGCTCGTAGGCACCGAGGTCGACGGTTGTGCCAGCAGGAACCAGCGGCAACTTGACTGATCGCGGCAGACCATCCAGATCCAGAGTGCCGTCAATTGCGGCGGTGTAGGGTGCCGTGTCGATGGCTTCAGAACCCGCCCGCAGGTGATAGTCCTTGAGTGTCGGGTTGATGAAACCCGGGTTGAACGGGTATAGCGCGAGACCAACCCCCGGAATGCTCGCCGTTTCATTGGCCAATACGTAGTTGCCATCGAAGGTGCCACTGGATGCGGCCGTATCGCGCACTTTCTTGCCGGGCTGCCAGATGATGCTGCGATTGAGCTCGACGTGACCGCGATGGGCGATAACGCCGGGGCCGCCGATACTGTTGTCGGTGATGGTCAGGTGGTTGAGATCGACGTTGGGATCGCCTTCCGGGAACTGCAGAACGGCCGCCGTGAACGTGTTGTTGTCGATCAAGGTGTTGGAGACGTCGACAAAGCCAGCACTTGTCAGGTCAAGCACGCTGCGCGCGCTGTTGGCGGTAAATCGATAATTGTCTATTAAAACAAGTGCCCTCTCGGTGCCGTGGATCAGCGCGCCGTTGGTGGGGTTGCCTGCCGCGTCTTCGCTGCGATTATTCCTCGCCACGCTGCAGGAAACGTTTGCGTTGCAAGGCACACTGACTGTTGGACGTGCAGTGCCCGATAGATTCATGGCCAGCCGGCCGCTTTCTGTGCCTGGAAACGGGAAGGGCGCACCGTCGCTGGCTATATAGGCAATCGAACCAATCGGTGCCGAGTTGTTCTCGATCACCGTATCCCATAGCTGGATTGAGCTACCCGACCCAAAAATTCCTGCGTCCGCGTCCGCGTAAAACGCGCCGCCCACAGCCGTGGCTCGATTGCCACTGATCTTCTGTGGCTTGGTTGGGTCGGTGGTAAACAAATATGCGTGGCCGTTATGGTCAGAATCAGTAAGTGCCGCGACCGCACCTCCAACACGCGCTGTATTGTCCCTAAACGCGCCCAAGCCATAGCCGATCGAACCGATATAGGCCTTCGCTGAACCCAACACCGCCATGCCGCCGCCGTAACCGTGGTACGTGCCCGGCGGTGAATTAACCACTCCGGTGGCACGGTTCAGCCAGATTGCCGTATTGGGTTCAAGCGAATAGAGGGTGATCGAGCCACGAAGGTGAATGCCGCCGCCATCCTGCGTTGCAACATTGCTGGTGACGACGGTCTCACCAAAAAACAGGACGGTCGCGTCGGGGCCGGTACCGCGTGCGGACAACCCGCCGCCATAACCCGCCTCATTCTGCGTCAGGGTCACATTGTTCAGCGTCAGCGCGCCGCTGCCGGTGAAATCAATACCGCCACCATAGTGGATGCTGGAATCGTCACCATCGCGGATGAACAAATCCTGGAACAGGACTTCTGCGTTGCCCGGCTCGACGGTGAAAACGGAATCCGCAGACCCGCCATTGCCGCTGACAATGGTTGCCGCTCCGGATGGCGTGTTGTCTGCGCAAGTCGCGTATCCACCACGCAGCGCCAAAGTTTGCGCTTGCTGAATTTTCACCGCCTGCGCCGTATAAGTCAGGCTCTGCGTGATGAAGATGTTGTCGAGGCCCGGGTTCGCATTCGCGGCATTCACCGCCGCCTGGATGGTCGAATGGGTGCAGCCGGCGCCGGTGCCGACCTTGAAGATGCTCGCCGAAGCTGGAGCCGCCACGGCCAATCCGACAAGCAACGATCCCCAAATCACTGTTTTCTTGTTCACAACACCTACTCCCGAAACGGGCTTGTGCCCGAACTAGGGAGAAGAACGACGTTTAGTCGGAAACAACGACATTGCCAGCCGCGTTGCGCCTGAGACTCCTCAGGGCAGGGCGATCACATGCGTGTTCAATTGGCTCTTCCGTTATCGGCAAGGGCAACTGCTTGCTTCAAAAGTGCAGGATTGAGAGAGGCGGCTGGCAAACCCAAATCCAGGGCGCGTCTTGCCTCGTCGGAAGCCGTTTCGCCGGTCGCTTCCAGCGCGATGGCATGCAGTGCCAGAAGATCGAACTGCTGCGGAATGGGATTGGGCATGCGCTGATCCCAGTCGGCAATCAGGGTTTCGATTTCCGGTCGCGCCTCGCTGGCGCTATTCGATTGCAACAAAGCATTCGCGTGAACGATGCCGGCGAGCAGCGCGTCCTGACCTCGATCTGCCTCTTTCTCGCGGAGCATGGCTAGTGCCTGCTCGCTAAGCTGCAAGGCTCGCGCCGCATCATTGCGCGCCAGTGCAAGATCGGCCTGCACGACGTAACCGGCGGCAACCCGCACATGCTTGTCGCCGTAGACGCGGATGCGTTGTTCAAGTGCCTTGGCGATTTCAACATCGGCCTCGTCGAGACGACCAGCACGCAGCATCAGCAGTGCCCGAAGCTGGTGGGCACCCGCGCACTTGTCCTCGGTGTCGCCGCCGGGCTCGGTACACAGGCGAAAAGTCCGTTGCAGACTGCCTTCAGCGGCCTCATCACGCCCTTGTGCATAGGCCAGCATTGCGCTGCTCATCCATGAATTCGCGCGGCTGAGGCTGTTTTTTGGAAGCGTCGCGTCGTCCAGTTTCAGCGCTTCCTGTAATGCTGATTCCGCGCCAGCGTACATGCCGAGTTGAATTCGCACTCCAGCAAGATTGCGCAGCGAGATCACGTTTTTGCCGAGGGCAGGATTCAACTTTCGCTCGATCGTCGTTATTTCGGTGAACACGCGTTCGGCACCCACCGGATCACCCAGATTCACCTTGGCCACGGCCAGGTTATTTGAGGTGTCGGCGTAGGTCGCGCCTTGAGCAAGACCAGCGTCGCGCCATTCCTTGAGGGCAGCTTCGAGCTCTGGCGCGCCCTCGGCGTAACGTCCGGCGACGATCAAGGCCATCGCCGGGTAGGTGCGCATCTGCATCACATCGATGGGATCCAAGCCAGGCACATTTTCTGCCTTGGCTGCGGCTTCGCGCGCCGTCGCGATGGCCTGATCCACTTCACCGTTGCGAATCTGGGTGGCCGCGAGAATCTGCAAGGCTTCCACGGCAGTCTCGCTATTGTCAGCACGGAAGTATTGGAGCGATGCCTTAAGCGGCTCGAGGGTTTCCTTTGAGCGACCCATTTGGGTCAGCAGCGTGGCGCGCTGCACTTGGGTGCCCCAGAGTTCGGGGTCGCTTTCGCGATAGATCTGCTGCTTGAGGGCAATGGCGCGATCCAACAGGTCCAGTGCACTGTCCAAGTCTCCGTTGACCATGCTGACTTCGCCGAGAGTGGCGAGCACGTCGGCGCGCGTGGACGGCGGCATTTTCGTGTCGGTCTCGACGCGCTCGCGTGCCGCAGCGACCAGTTGGGCAGGCGTCGGTTGTTCGTCTTTGTCTATCTTCAGCTTGGCCGCATCGAACAGGCTGACCATGAAATCACGCACGCTGATCGCCCGTTGCGCTTGAGCATCGGCGCGGATTGCTTCGCGTTGTGCCACATTCGCCTGCCACAAAGCCACTGTCATTGCCGCGACGATGGCGAGCACGAAAGCCACACTGGTCAAGACGCCGCCTTTGTGACGCGCCACGAACTTGCGCGTGCGATACCACGAGGAGGGCGGATGTGCGCTGACCGGCTGGCGATCCAGATAGCGCTGGATGTCGTCGGCAAACGCGCCTGCCGAGGGATAGCGTTGATCGGC
>JBATAQ010000135.1:0-10344 GCA_049661925.1 Dokdonella sp. | reverse complement strand
AGGGTTTCGCTGCCAATTTTTTCCGCGCGCATGATCAGCGAACCGGTCTGGTTTACGGTGCCGCCGGTCAAGGCATCATCGATAGTTTTTTCCGACGGCATCGACTCGCCGGTCAGCATCGACTCGTCGACGCTGCTGCGTCCTTCAAGCACAACGCCATCGACCGGGATCTTCTCGCCGGGTCGCACGCGCAGGCGATCGTCTTTTTTCACGCTCTCAAGCGGTACGTCGTTTTCGTCACCGTTGTCGTCGATGCGGCGCGCTGTTTTCGGTGCCAGGCCGAGCAGGGCTCGAACCGCATCGCTGGTGCGATGACGCGCACGCAACTCCAGCCATTCACCCAGCAGCACCAGCGCGACGATCACTGCCGCCGGCTCGAAGTAAAGGCCAATGCTTCCATCCATGCCACGGAACGCCGGAGGAAAGATGCCGGGCGCGAGCAACGCGACGACGCTGTAGCCGTAGGCCACGCCGACACCCAAGCCAATGAGTGTGTACATGTTCGGCGAGCGATTGCGCAGCGATTGCCAGAACCGACTGAAGAACGCAGAGCCGCCCCACAACACCACGATCGAAGCCAGCACGAACACTATCCATGGGCTCCAAGCTGGCGTTGTCCAAAGTCCAAGATGCGGAGCCATCTCCAGGATTACCACAGGCAACGAAAGCACGGCCGAAGCCCAGAACTTGCGGCTGACCGACGCGATTTCCCCACGCGCGGCGCTGTCGTCCTCGCTGGGTAGTTCCGGCTCCAGCGCCATGCCGCAGATGGGGCAGTTTCCGGGGCCTTCCTGACGAATCTGTGGGTGCATGGGGCAGGTGAAGATCGTGCCCTCGGACATGGGCGCTTCGACGCGATCTTCCTTTGAAAGATAGTTGGCCGGGTCAGCCTGAAAGCGTTCGCGGCAGCGCGCCGAGCAGAAGTGAAATTCTTTTCCGTCGTGCTCCGCGTGATGCGCGGTGCTTTGCGAGTCCACCTGCATTCCGCAAACGGGATCGGTCACGGTCTGCGTGTCGCCAAGGCCGCTCTTGTCGTTGGCGTGAACCGCGCCGCCATCATGTTTGGAAGTCATTTGTCATCACTCGCAAGGGCATTGAGAATCGGACACGTCGCCAATGCGCCATGCCCTGGACAGGCGTCGATCAAGGTGTTCAAACCGTCGCGGATTTTGGAGAGCTCCATCATGCGGTCATCGATGTCGACCAGCTTCTCCTTGGCCAACGACTTCAACTCACCCATGTCTTGGTCACGGTGGTCCGATAGCGCCAACAGATCCTTGATCTCATCCAGCGCGAAGCCCAATCCCTTGGCACGTCGCACAAAACGCAGGCGGGCAATGTCGGGTGCCGCGTAGTGCCGATAGCCAGACGCGAGGCGGTCGGGCGCGGGCAGCAGCCCTTGCCGTTCGTAGTAGCGGATCGTGTCGATGTTGACGTCGCAACGCCGCGCGAGTTCGCCAATTTTCATTTCCCGACTCACTGTCAGCAAAGAACCCGGACAGTTTTAACCCTTGAGGTAGGTCCAGAGTCAAGCGTTCTGGATGGCCGGAAATAAATAGAGGCGTTTGAAAGAGTGGTGACGCGACCGGCTATCGGTTGTTGGCCCGTGCAAGCGACTCTTGTGAATCGGCCCTCGCAACTTGCGGTTGAACGTACACCGGCGCGAAACCACCACCCGGGGTGCGGAAGTTGGTGGTCTGGCCTTGATAGAGCCTCGCTGCCAGCCACTGCACCGCGCCGTCGTACACATAGTTGCGTACATCGAACTTCAGCATCTGCTGCGGCAACTGGCTGGAGAGGATGCGTTGTCCTGGCGCAACAATAGCTTGGGCCACATAGTCGCCGGCGAGTATTTCCTGCCAGACGCGCCGAGTGAGCTTGTCACCACGATAGGCGGCTCGACTGCCGAAGCCCGTCGCCGGTTTGAAGAACAGGCCGCGTCGCTCGGACCAAAGGCGCTCGGCGTCGACGGGATCGACACGTTTCGTTGTTGGAATTCCGGCGAGCAGGATGTCCCGGCTGCGCATCGGCACGCCCAGCGCTTGCAGTTGCCGATCATCGCTCAGCAGCTCCAGGTTGCGCTTGTTGGCATACAGCGCGTGCGCCTGGGGATGCGGTGTCAGGACCATGGCGTTCTGAAGGTAGGCATCGCGCAGTGTTGCGTTGGCGGGATCGTCCAGTGAGAAATCCGTCAGCCGGTTGTAGACCATGTCCACCATCGTTTGGTCGTGCCAAAGCACACCATCGCGCAGCGACAACTCGGAGGGATCGGCAATGATGGCTTCGATGCCATGGCGCTGGAACAGATCCTGGAATAGCAAAAAATCGGCATACAGATATTGCTGTTGCGGTGTCTCGTCGACGATGGCGATGCAGCGCAGAGGTCGATCGCGCTGACTTAGTCGCCATTCGTTCTGAAACATGTCGATGATCGCGTGTTCCATCGCGTCCGCCGCGGCGGTCATGTCCTGCAACGGCCCGCAACAGGCACGTTGCGCACGCGCCAGCGCCACGCTGAGCATCGCGCCACCGGCATTCGTATTGATTTCGATCAGGCCGAGTCCGCCCTCCGTGACATGGAAGTCATAACCATGGAAGACACCAATGGCGCCACCGGGGTCATGGCGGGCAATGACAGGTGCCGAGGCGAGCACGGCTTCCCGATACGCCGGCAGCGCCACCACTTCGGTCACCGCGCACACGATATCCGCCATGCGATCACGATGGGCTGGAGTGATGAACACCGGATGCGAGGAGAACATGTGAGGGCAGCGTGCTTCGATCAGGTCGAACAGATCGGGATTCTGTATCTGCGAATGCAGTGCAAGCCGCAAAGCGGCCGCATCGAGCGTGATACAGAAGCACTCGCTGTTAAGCGACTCGGTTGCACAGCCGGCAAGCGATCCAGAACGACATGCCGGCGGCACGGGCTCCACCGTCAAAGGAGCCCGGCCACGTGTAACCGGCTTGCGAGCTGTGCGTAGCTCACGCTCTACCTGCCTCGGCTTTCAGCAATTGATCGCAATCTGACCGTTTGGTCGTCCGTGCCGCTGCCTAGGGATGCTCTGATCAACCAGGCACAGATGTCACCGCAGCGCCTGCGCGCATATCAAGGCGCGGCGGCGAAGGCAGACTGGCCGTCTGCTGAGCCGCCGCAACGCGGAGCTGCACACAGGCGGTGCGGCCCAACTGGTTGATTTCATTGCATGGGTGATGTCCGAAAGGCCCTCCGGCCCGCGCGCGCGGCTTGACCAGGCCACCAGCCTGCACGGCGCCACGCACACCACCCGGCGAGTCTTTCGGACATCATGACATCTGCGTCTGGTTAATAAGAGCATCCCAAGGGGAGTCCGATGTCGATGAGCTTGCGCGAGATGTTCGAGTACCTTCAGGGGCTCGACCCATCGCAACACGAGGCATGGCTGGCGCAAGCGCCGATCACTGAAGCGCAGCGCGTGCAATTGCGGCGCATGGTTACGCAGCAGGCCGCCGCAGGCTTGCTGGAACGCAATGCGGCCGAAGAGGCGCAGGCCCTGCTTGCAGACGGCGTGGACACGCCTGGCGAACGCTGGCTGGGTCGGTTGGTCGGCCCGTATCGGCTGATCGAATTGATCGGACAGGGCGGCATGGCAACGGTCTTTCGTGCCGAACGTCCACTCGACGATGCCACCCAAACGGTTGCGATCAAGCTGCTGCATATGGGTCTGTTTTCCGATCTCGCGCGCAGCTACTTCAGCCGCGAGCGGCGTGCGCTGGCGCAACTTGAACATCCGAATATCGCGCGGCTGATCGACGGCGGCACCAGCGATGCCGACGTTCCCTACCTGGTCATGGAATACGTGCAAGGCCAGCCGCTGACCGAGTACTGCGCGCGGCATGCCTGCGACAGCCGGCAACGGCTGCGCTTGCTGAAAACCACCTGTCGCGCGGTCGAAGCGGCGCATCGTGCCTTGATCGTGCATCGCGATATCAAGCCGGCCAACGTGCTGGTTGCTGAATCCGGCGAGATCAAACTGCTCGACTTCGGCATCGCCAAGCTGCTCGATGACGAGCACGCTATCAGCACCCAGACCGGCATGCGCGCCATGACCCCGGCCTATGCCGCGCCCGAGCAACTGGCCGGCGAGGCGGTCACGACGGCGACTGACGTTTACGCACTCGGTCTGCTGCTGCACGAACTGCTGCTCGGCACGCTGCCGGCGCGCCCTGTGCTGCGCGCGCCATCTGAAACGATCTTGCCGGACGGCGCCGTCGGCATCGGTCGCACTCAACTCAAACGCCTGCTGCGCGGCGACCTTGACAACATCCTGCAAAAGGCACTCGCCCACGAACCGGACCGACGCTATGGCAATGCCGGTGCTCTCGCAGACGACATCGAACGCCATCTGCATGGCCAACCCGTGTCCGCGCATCCGCCATCGCGCTGGTATCGGACGCGCAAGTTCGTCGAGCGACATCGGCTGAGTACGGCAGCGGTTGCGCTGCTATCCGTAGCTCTTGTCGCCAGTTCGATCTACGCGATGTTCCAGGCGCGAGCGGCCCTGCAATCGGCCGCGAGCGCGCAGGCAGCGCTGGCACAAAGCGATCGCCAGCTGGTGCGCGCCAATGTGATGCGAGACTTCATGCTCGAGGTGTTCAACGAAGCCGAACCGGCTTCGCCACGCGACAAGGTGCCGACGGTCGTTGACGTGGTGAACAGCGCGATCGCCAACCTGCCCGACAACAAGGCGATGCCGGCCGAAGACAAACTGGAACTACAGATCAACCTGGCCCAGGTCGTCACCAACAAGGGCGATCCGGTCGAGGCGATCACCATGCTTGAGCGCATCGCCACCGATGCGCAGGGCCAGTTTGGTGACGCCTACCCCGCGGTACTCGATGCTCGCGTTGCACTCGCGTATGCGAGGCTTGCCAACGGTGACAGCAGCGGTGCGGCGGACGAGCTCACTTCGCTGTTGAAACAGCCGATGCTTGCGAAAAAGAAGGCGAATGCGCTGAATCTGCTCGGCTATGCCAAGGCCGCACTCGGTGACCACCCCAGCGCGATCGGTTACGGCAACGAAGCGTTGCAGGCTTGTGGGCCGACCTGTGATCCGAAGTTGAAGGCCGAAATACTGGGTTACCTGGCCAGCGCACAGAATCTGGCGGGCGAGTATGAGGACTCGATTGCCAACTGGAACCTGGCGACCGAGCTGGAACGACAGACCTTCGGCGACCAGCACTTGCGCGTTGCCTCCGGCCTGTCTGGTCTGTCGCGGCCGTTGCGCGCGAGTGGCCAGACCGATGCGGCGATGGCCGCAATCAGCGAAGCGCTTTCGATCAGCCAGAAGGTGTTGCCCGCAGATGACCTGCGGATTGCCAACCACCTCAATGCCTTGGCGTTGGTGCAACGTGAGCGACACGACCTCGCCGCCGCGATGACGGCTGCGCTCGAGGCGCTTCGAATCAATCAGGCACAAATGGGAGACGACGCCCGCGATACCATCCGTGCGCGCAACAACGTGGGCGCGTTTGCAACGTACATGGGTGACTACGCACTCGCGCAAACCGAGCTCGCGGCGGCATTGAAGAGCGCCGAGAAGGGCGCGACCGGCCCGACGGCGCTGATTGCGCTGTCACGGCAGAATCATGCCGAGGCACTTGCCCAAGCCGGTCACCGGACGGAGGGCATGGCCGGACTGAAGCGGGCGATCAAGGAATACACCGAACTGACACCACGCAGTCCAAGTTTTGAATCGATCGCGCGCGAGAAGCTGGGCAGGCTGTACCTGCTCGGCGGCGATGCATCGTCGGCCCTTGGACAATGGGACGAGATCGAAACGCTGACGAAGGCTTCCGACGCGTTGGCCGCATCGTGGGCTCCGCGCATCGCGCTTGCTCGGGCACAGGCGATGCTGGTGCAGGGGAAAACTACAGACATTCATCAGCAGCTCGCGTTGTTCGACACGCTGCGCGCGAGCGCAAGCAAACCGGACCAGGACCTGGACATCGAGGCATCGTTGTTGCGTGGACACCTGGCCATGGCCGAGCACGATTCCACCGCGGCAGCGACGGCACTGAGCACGGCACAGGCGCAAGTTACGGCAGTGCCGACCATTTCGAAGGCATTGACTGACCAGGTTGCTGCACTGAACGCGCTGGTAAATCGCTGAGGGTTGATGATTGGTTGATCGTGCGATCCGGTCGTACGCACCGCGCCATCGCGAATTTGCTCTAATGGGGCATGAGCACCAGTGATCGCTCCGCAACACCCGCTGCCGATCAGGCCGTCGATGCTCTGTTCACGCTGTTCTACGACGGGCTCAAGCGCGCCGCCCATCGCGCCAACGCGGTCAATGCCCAAGCAGGCATCGGCACCACGATGCTGGTCCACGAGGCCTACCTCAAGCTGCGCAATCGCGCCGACCTGAACTTTGAAAGCGAAGCAAAGTTCTACGCCTATGCGGCGCGCGTCATGCGCAGCGTGTTGCTCGACTCGGCAAGGATGCGGCTACGCGCGAAACGCGATGCGGGCCAGCCCGTTCTGTCGATGGATATCACGGGCATCGACGCGCGCATCCTGGATTCGCAACTGACCCTGCAACGCAATGCTCAGGAAGTTCTCGCGCTGGACCACGCACTTGAACAGCTAGGCGCAGACGACGCGCGCGCCGCCGAAGTGGTCGAACTGCACTACTTCGCCGGCTTGAGTTTCGAGCAGATCGCGCCGCTGAAAGAACTCAGCGTACGCACCGTCAAAAGAGACTGGGAGTTCGCCAGGGCATTCCTGTACGCGGCGTTGGCAGATGGCCTAACCGTAGATTGAATTCGGCGCCGATTCGATTTCAAGCAACCGAGTGCAACTCAGCGCACGTCGAAAGCCAGCGTCGCGAAGTGGCTGTCCCAGTCGATGTCTTTCGTCGTCGACGGGTTCAACTCGGTGACGCGCAACAGCCAATAGCCGCGCTGGTCGATGCGAACGGTGATATCACCATCTGCGTCGGTGCGCAGCAATCGCGGTTTCGCCGCCGTGCCTCCGACCACGCCGATCGCAAAATCGGCGAGTGGTTTGCCGTGAGACATCACGCGAAATCGAGCATCCGAATCCAGCGCAAGGCGACTGTCGGCCGATGGCACGATTTCCAGTGTCGAACCGACCGGCTTCGACCACGCCGTAGGTGTCGACACGGCTGTGCCAAGCAAAGCCTTGGAATGTTTCACGTAGGTCTCGCGCCAATGGCGCGGCTCGGGCTGCGCCATGTACGCGGCACGTACGCTAGGTGGTGGATCGATCTCGGCCAGATATTCCTCGACCTTGTCGCCATCAAGACTCAAGGTTTTTGGTGCCAGATCAACCCACAAAAGGGCCGGCGTATCACCGGCTACATTCGCCGATAATGCCAAAGCATGCTCACCGTTCACACCCATTTTCAAGATGCAATCGGCAACCTCCATACGACAGCCGCGCGCTGCGACACGATCCGCAGGAATCGAGTAGTCCGCATTCGGAAAGTCCATCCCGCTGGTCAGCTCGAACGTCATCGCCGAGCTTGAATCGCTCCGCATCGGCAACAACCACGTGTCGTGCGCGAGCGCCGCAGTTGGCAAAACGATCAAAGCGGCAAGTATTGCGGACAGTGATTTCACGAACAATCGTGGCATTTGGATGCTCCTGAAAGGACGAACCAAGGTCAATCGTACCGCGTGAGCCGACCGATAAAACGTTTCAAGTAGGAAGGTGCGTCGAACGAGGCGCGCCTTGCTCGGACTTCCGCGCCGGCACCGTGCTTTACCCGCCGTCCTGATGTTGCGCGGGTCGTGGCATCGTGTGACGATGACAACCGAACTTGACGGGCTCGATGATCCGTCGTTCACGCCTACTTTCGGTTGGTGGAAATGTCCGATATACGCCCGATGCGATTTCGTACGGGATTCGCATTTGGACGGCGCTGGTTCGGTTTCGACCACTGGAGAACACTGGCCAACCACCAGTCTCGCTTGCCGATCCGCGATCATTTTCCAGAGCAGGTCGAGCACCGAGTTAACCAACACATTTACGCTTGCAGCAGGGTTCCCCGCTAATGACAACCTCCACGCCATCTCAACGGCGACTGATCGGAATTGACCTGTTTGCTGGAGCGGGCGGCCTGTCCCTTGGATTCGAGCAGGCCGGTTTTGACATCGCGGCCGCAGTGGAGATCGATCCGATTCACTGTGCAACGCATCATCATAATTTCCCGTCGGCAACGACGATTTGCGCGAGCGTCGTCAACCTGACGGGCAAGGAAATTCGAAAGCGTGCAGCTATCGATGAAATCGATGTCGACGTGGTCTTTGGCGGAGCACCGTGCCAGGGTTTCTCGCTGATCGGAAAGCGCGCGCTGGACGACCCAAGAAACAGCCTGGTTTTCCACTTCGTTCGGATTGTTCGTGAGATCAAGCCTCGCTACTTCGTTTTCGAGAACGTCAAAGGGCTGACGCTAGGGAAGCACGCGAAGTTTCTTGAGGAGTTCATCGCTGCGATGGATGCCGCGGGCTACGATGTCGTTTCGCCATACCAGGTGTTGAACGCGGCGGACTACGGAGTGCCACAAGACCGCAAGAGACTCTTCGTCGTCGGCGCGCGCCGTGGCGAACGCTTGCCGTCGTATCCTGCGGCGCACGAGTTCCGCACGACCGTCCAGGACGCCATTGGCGACTTGCCGGATGCAGATTCCTTTGACGATCTCGCAACCTCGGATTCCGCTGTGGCCAAGTGGAAGACCTCCAGCGCATATGCAAAACGACTTCGCGGCATGGCCGATGACTCAAATGACTTCTCGCATCCGCGACGATTCGATCCAAACTTGCTCACCGCCAGCCGAAGAACGGAGCACTCGGAACTGTCGCGATCCAGGTTCATGGAAACGTTGCATGGGAAAACGGAAGCCGTCAGCCGGTTCCGAAAGCTGCCACCCGATGGGCTTTGCAACACGATTCGTGCAGGAACCGACAGCGCCCGTGGGGCGTTTACATCTCCTCGGCCGATCCATCCCCATCTGCCGCGCGTCATTACCGTTCGGGAAGCTGCAAGACTTCACTCCTATCCCGACTGGTTTCGTTTCCACGCGACGAAGTGGCATGGTTTCCGTCAGATTGGCAACAGCGTTCCACCGCTGCTTGGACGGGCGGTCGCTGCTGAAATCGTCAAGGCACTCGGAATCGCGCCGAAGAAGCCAGATCGAATCCTCGGTTTGGGTGATGTCGATCTACTGACGTTCGACATGGGTGATGCGTCTGCCTTCTTCAAAGTTCCGCGCAACACCATCGCGCAACGAATCCGTAAACCTGACGCGACTCAGCAGGAGCTTTGGTCGAACCATGGATAAGAGCGAATCGCCTGCGCGGGCAGTGAATCGCTACTCGGCGATCATCGAGAAAATTTTCGCGAACGGCTATTCGGCCAACCTGGACGAGTTCAAGTTCAGTCGCGACGAAGTGAAGAAGGCGGCCGCCGATCTTGGCATCGTGCTTCCTGACAACGTCGGCGACATCATCTATTCATTCCGCTATCGAAACGACTTGCCGAAATCCATTTCGAAGACCGCGCCGAAAGGCAAGGAGTGGATCATCGAAGGGGCAGGCCGTTCGGCCTATCGCTTCAAGCTGGTACGAAAGGTTCGTATCGTCCCGCGGGAAGGACTGAGAACGATCAAGGTTCCGAATTCAACGCCGGAAATCATCTCCGGCTACGCACTGAATGACGAACAGGCCCTGCTGGCGAAAGTTCGATACAACCGCTTGATCGACATATTTCTGGGAATCACCACGTACTCGTTGCAGAATCACTTGCGCACGACGGTCAAGGGCATTGGCCAGATTGAAGTCGATGAGATATACGTCGGCGTCGACCGCAATGGACGGCACTACGTCGTTCCGGTTCAGGCGAAAGTGAAGAGTGACCGACATGGCGTCGTGCAGACGGCTCAAGACATCGAGTTCTGTCGAGCAAAATTTCCAACGCTTTGCTGTCGCGCAATCTCGGTCCAATCCATGAGCAATGACCGCATCGCCGTTTTCGAGCTATCGCTCCATGAAGGCGAGATACAGATCGTGGAAGAGAAGCACTACGTTCTCGTTGCGACGAAAGACATCAGCCCTGCGGACCTGCTCTCGTATTCAAGCGACAAGGCCTGAACGACCCAAGCGCTCAATCCTCGCGCGTAACCCGCAGCACTTCTTCGGCTGACGTTATTCCCGCAAGGCATTTCTGCCAGCCGTCGTCGAGGATGCCCGGGCTGCGGGTTCGGGCGTGGGATTCCAGTTGCGCTTCGGACGCACCTTCGTGGATCAGCTTGCGTAGTGCTTCGTCGACCTGGATCAGTT
>JBATAQ010000134.1:0-8941 GCA_049661925.1 Dokdonella sp. | reverse complement strand
CGTCCGGTGAAATCAGCTCGGCCGCCCCGGCAGCGAAATCCGAAATGACAGCGTCGATAGGGATGCCGCTGCCGGCAATCAAGATTCCGGTCTGGCCGGTGGCACGAAAATCGGCATCGATGCCAAGGGCGCTGAATGCCCTGGCCAGCGCCAGCGCCGTGTATTTCTTGCCGAGTGCGCAATCCGTGCCGACCGTCAGCAAGCGCTTGCCGCTACGGCGACGGCCGCTCGCAACCGGAATATTTTCAGGCGGCATGCGGACATCGATGAGGCGACGACCAAGGCGTTTCGCTGCCGCGTGCAGGACGGGAATGTCGTCCAGCCGCGAGTGCATGCCACTGATGATGTCCAACCCGGCTTCCAGCGCTTGCACGAGTGCAGCAATCCAGCTCGGCGGAATGAAGCCGCCCGGATTGGCCACGCCAATCACCAGCGCACGAGCACCTTGCTGATACGCGCTGGCGGGGTCGAGAAAGGGCAGGCCGGCGGTTACCGTTGCACCATCGACGAAGTATTCACCAACGCATTGTTCGGGCACCCAATCACGCAAGCCAAATGCAGTCTTCGCGTAGCCGGGCTCGGTAGTGTCGCCGAGGAACAACAAATACGGCTGCGGCAATGTTTCCATTGCCGATTTTCGAATCAGGGTGGGTTGGAACATGTCTATCCATTCGGCTTGGGATGCAAGCCAACTTCCCGCTGCTGGCGCGTGGCCAGTCAGCGGGACAACAGGGTTGAAACAACCGGATCAGTCGATCAGATCAGGCTCGATTGGATCAGGCTAGATCAGAACCGATAGTCGAACTCGACGCCGAACGTGCGCGGCAGGATCGGCGTACCGCTGCGGCTGCCGGTGACGCCAGTAACCTGGTTCAGGTTATTGCCTAGCGACGAATAGCCGCGTTGATCGGTGGCGTTCTTCACGTAGCCACGGATCGACCAGCGATCCTTTGCCATGCCGGCATACAGGTCGAGCGCGTAATAGCTGTCGATGGAGTTCGGCGATGTGACGGTTGTGGTGGTTACCGGTGGTGTTGCGCCGGTCGTCCTGACGGTGCGAGAAGTGGTGCCGGTGACGCGGTCACCGGTCCAGCGGATTCCACCGCCGAGGTTACCTTCCCAACTGCCCAGCGGGAAGAAGTAGTCGGCGGTCGCCGACCACGAGAACCGTGGGATGTACGGCAGGCGATCACCGCTAAGGCCGCCGGTGATAACCGACACCGAACCCCCGGCACCCGGATTGACAATGGTCTTGTAGTCTTCGCCCAGTTGCGCCTTGGTGTAGGCGGCATTGAAACCCAACTGCAAGCTGGCGTCGGGCCGGTAGACGGCGGCCAGTTCCAGACCGTCTGTTTTTGCGGCGCCGCCGTTGACGAGGCCACTCTTTCCTTCGAACACGGTTGGCACCTGAATGTCTTTCCAGTTGATATGGAAAACAGCCAGGTCGACCTGCACGCGGCGGTCGGCGAACAAGGCCTTGAGGCCGCCTTCATAGCTGGTCAGCGTGGACGAATCCACCTTTGATGGCAGGCCGGGGAAGGACACGTTCGGGCCACCCGGCTGGTAGCCGGTGGCGACCTTGAAATAGAGCAAGTTGTCATCGGTGAGCTGGAATTGCGGGCTCAGGCTGAAGGTAGACACGTTTTCGCTGGACGCGCCCGGTTGATTGGCGATCGGCAGCAGGGCACCGGCCAACACGTTCTGGCTGAACTTCTGGTCATTCTGTGCATAACGCACGCCAGCGCTCAGTTTGAAGCGATCAGTGAACTTGTAGCTGCCATTCGCAAACAGGGCTTTTTCCTTGTATGTCGTTGGCAACTCCAGATAGGCGAGGGTGCTGAAACCCGCAGCAGCAGCCGGCAACGGGCTGCCATCAAGCTGGTTCAGGTAAATGCCCTGTGATTGATTGCCGCTCTCGCGCGTGTAGAACGCACCGAGCATCCACTCGAACGCGTTCTGGTCACTGGAGGCGAGGCGGAACTCCTGGGTGAACTTGGTCAGGTCCAGCCCGACATTGAAATACGAACTGCCGGGATCGGGCAGGCCCAGCGCGAGGTTGGTGAAGTTGCCGTAGTCGATGGTGCTATCGGAACGGCGGCGCGTGGTGGTATCCGAATAACCGCTGGCCGACGTGAACGTACCCCAGCCCAGGTCCCAGTCCAGGGTTGCCGCGTAATAGTCGATGTCTTTCTTGAAAGGCTCGTTGACATAGACCGCGTTCTTGAGGTCGCCGAGCAACGGCTTCTCGGCATCAGTGCGAAGGTTTACGGTGGCGTTGTTGTCGCTGTCAATGGTCTGGCGCATGGCTGCCACGTTCAGGCTGACATCGTCATTCTTCCACAACAGCGCAATGCGCCCACTGGTCTGGCTGCCGTCGTTGATGTCCTTCTTGCCGTTGATCGTGTTGTCGATATAGCCCGGCAAATTGTTGCGCGAATAGCTGGCGCGAATGCCCAGGCTGTCCTGGACCAATGGCACGTTGGCACCGAACCGAAAATTGTTGCCGCTGCCGCCACCGCTGATGCCGGACAAACCACCGCCGGCGCGCAGCTCGGTATTGTTGAGGTCGGGCTGGCGCGTGACGTACTTGACCAGGCCGCCCATCGCACCGGCGCCGTACAGCGTGCCTTGCGGACCGCGCAACACCTCGATGCGATCAATGTCGTAGGGCAGCAGATCAAGTGCAAACAGGGTTGCGGCCTGGTAGATGCCGCTGGAGCCGACCGGCGTTTCATCCAGGTAGGTGCCGACTGTGCTGCCCGAGGAAAGCGCGGCAATACCGCGCAAGGTGACCGTAGTCTGTCCAGGCGTGCCGCCCGAATTCAGTTGAAAGCCCGGAATGTAGTTCGCGTAGTCGCTCAACTGGGTCGCGTTGATGCGCTCCAGTTGCGCGTCGTTGAGCACGCTGATCGAGCTCGGCACCTTGCGCACGTTTTCCTTGCGCTTGTTGGCCGTCACCACGATGACATCAAGCTGGGTCGCGTCAGTGCCGCTGGCCGTGCTGACGTTGGTCTGCTGGGCGAACGCACCCGGCGCAGCAAGCATCGCCAGTGAGCCCGCGATGATTGCCGCCAATGGCCGTCGGCGCAGCAAGGTTGCGGTGCGGCGTGGCATCGCCGATGCGATGGTGGTCAGGTGCTTCATATGCTTACTCCCCGTTGGATTGACTGTGAAAACGCGTTGATATTCAACCCCAGACTGTCCCGAGGAGGCGGCGGAAATTGCCACCCAGGACCAGGCCGATGTCGTTGTCGGAATAACCCTTGCGGATCAGTGCTTCGGCAAGGTCAAAGATTTTTTTCGGATGATCGAATCCGTCGATGTCGATTTTTTCGCGGAAGGCATAGCTTTTCTTGTAGGCCGCGCGTAGCTGCTTCAGCTTGTCTTCTGGCAAGTCGTCATAGCCGTTGAGGTCGGAGTCCGAGCCAATGCCGACATGCTCGATGCCAACGAGTTTTGCGACGTGATCGATGTGATCGACCATGTCGTCGACCGTCGTTGGATCGCTGCCCTTGACGAACATGCGCACGCCGGTGATTCCCATCACACCGCCCTTGGCTGCCAGCTTGCGTATGGCTTCGTCGGTTTTGAGGCGCGGATGATTGACCAGTGCACGACAGTTGGAGTGGGTAATGGCGATCGGCCCGGCCGATAGTTCGATGGCATCAAGCGTGGTCTTGTCGCCGCAGTGGGAAACATCCACCAGCATGCGCGATTCGTTCATTGCCTTGATGATCGCGACGCCGTAGTCGCTGACGCCGCCATCGATGCGATCAGTGCTGCCGCTGCCGATCAGGTTCTGGCTGTTGTAGGTGAGCTGCGAGCAGCGCTGGCCAATTTGCCGGAAGGTCTTCACGTCGGCCGGCGTACGAAAGTGGTCGGCGTCCTGGACGCCCATGATCACGGCGATCTTGCCTTGCGCCTTGGCGCGATCAAGGTCACCGGCCTTGTCGACCAGCAGGAACAACTCATCGTTGCGACCAAGGAAGCCCTGCCAAGCGGCAAAGTAGGTCATTACTTCTTCGTAGGCGTTCGGCCCACCAATGCCGTAGGAATTGTGGAAGCCGGTGATGCCGCATTCGCGAAACATCGCGGCGTCGGCATCGCTGATGCGGTTGGCAAACGCTTCCGGGCGGTCGTCCATGGTCAGCACGCCAAGCATGTCGATCACCAGCGAGCGTCCGACCACGGCGCGTGCGCGTGGCGAGTAGTCGCGCCAACTCGCGCGTTGTTTCGCCGGCGTCCCGGCAATCGCCTGCCACGGCAGCGTTGCAGCAGCACTCGCCATTGCCATCGCCTGCAGCAGGCGACGACGGCTTATGCCATTAGTGATTGATTGCTCAGACGACATTCACGAGCCCTGAGCCCGAATGGGCCAATCCGGACATCATCGTCCCAATCAGAGAAATGTCAACCTGCAAAGCAACATTTTGGGTGAAATCGGAAATCGCACATTTGGTGACTGCGCGTCGCAGCGAACTATCGGCTGACCCACTCGAACAGGCCAATGCCAACGAAGTTGCCGAGCACATAGCCCAGCACTCCAGTGGCGACGGCGGGAATGGCCAATCGTCGCCAGCCAAACAGCACGGCGAAGGCCACCGACACTGGCGGACCGCCAATGCAGGCGATCGAGGCAATCACCAGCTCGGCATGGTTGAGCCGACACAGGCGTCCACCGATCAGCAGGAACACGATGTGTACCGCGAAGATGATCAGCACATAGGCGAACAACGCCGGTGCGGCGCCCAGCATTGCGCGCAAGTCCGCACCTGCGCCCAGCACGGCAAAGAACAGATACATGAACAGCGTTGCCATCAATTCCGGCCCGGCAATCGACTTCAGCCAGCGCCGACCCACGGTGGCAATCGCCACCATGATGACGGTGATGAAAAGAATTCCGTAGTTGGATTGGCCGAAGGCACTGGCCAGCGAGTTGCCCGCCGCACAGGCGAGCGCCGCCAGCGCCAAGGCGACGCTGAGATCGATGATGCTGGATGGGCGTTGCACCTCCGCATCGCCGTCGATGGCGTCGGTGAGGTGGTCCGCACGCCACGCGAAGTGACGCTGGAACACTGCCCACGACGCTGCCCAACCAACCAGCAGCAAGTAGCCCAGGCCAACCACGTTGTCGATGGCGATACCGGCGGCCAGTGCAGTCGGATCGCGAAAGCCGATTGCCTCGGCAACCGCCGCGTAGTTGAGCGAACCACCAACATAGGTAGCGCTGAATACGCCCGCATAGTCGGCTTCGAACTTGCCCAGATCGAGCAACAGCGAACCCAGCCACGCGCCGACGATCACGCCAACCGTGCCGAACAGGAACGCGATCAGCGTGCGACCGCCTTCGACGACGATGCTGATCAGATCGGCCTTGACCAGGAACAGGGCAATTGCCAGCGGCACCAGGATTGACCAGATGACGCCGTAAGTCGGTGCCGACGCTGGAATCACGCCAAGGTTGGCCAATGCCAGCGCGAATCCGATCGTGAAAATCACGCCGGAGACACGCTGGCCGATCCTGGTTTTTTCCAATGCTGCGCCAGCGGCAGCCAGTGCAAAGAACACGGCCAGCAGGGCGAAGCCGTTGTCAGGCGAAATCAGCGGTGTGCTCACTCAGAACCCTTTCGCGCAATGGCGATGCGGATCATGCCGTCGGTCCGCCCCAGACCGCGTCGGGACTTTCGATGTATCCGTCCGAATAGACGACGGCTGGGCTGCGGTCCTTTTTCAGGAACGTCGGCCCATCGAGGTCGACCACGTCGCAATGCTGGCCGAGCACGAATCCCGCGGCTGCCGCCCAACTGGTGCCGCACATGTTGCCGACCATCACGCGAAGATTCATGTCACGCGCTTTCTTCGCCATCAACAGGCCTTCGGTCAGGCCGCCGCATTTATCCAGTTTGATGTTGACCACGTCGAAGCGGCCTTCCAGTCGATCCATTTCCGCCAGACACAGCACGCTTTCGTCGGCAGCGAGCGCTATCGGGCAGTCGATATCGTCGAGGTCGGATTCACTGCCACGCTTGCAAGGTTGTTCAAGCAGGGACACGCTGGAATCAACCAGCGCCGGCAACAACTTCGGCAAGGTTTCCCGCGTGTAGCCCTGATTCGCGTCAACGCCGAGCCACACGTCCGGGCGCGCTGCGCGCACGGCGCGAACGCGCGCGCTGTCGAGGTCGGCGTCGCCCGTCAACTTCATCTTGATCGCGCGCGCTTGGGTGTAGGCGATCGCGCTCGCTGCCATGGCGGCAGGATCATCCGCACCCACCGTAAACGTGGTCAGCAGCGGACGAGTTACCTGCAAGCCGGCAAGTTTCCAGACAGGTACGCCAGCGCGACGCGCTTCCAGTTCCCACAGCGCGCAATCCAGCGCATTGCGCGCGCCGCCGGGTGGCAACAGGTCGAGCAAAGTTTCGCGTGTGATGCCCGCTTCGATGATGCCGCGCATGTCTTCCAGCGTGGCCAGCATCTTGTCGGTTGTGTCATCGAGGTAGTAGACACCGGCTGCTTCGCCGCGACCCTCGTGCCTGCCATCGTTCAAGGTCACCACGGTCGCCGGCATGTCTTCGAAGACATAGCCGGAAATCCGGAACGGGGCCTTCATCGGCAACGGTTCGTTGCGCAGCGTCATGCTGACGCGCGGTGGGGCGGGTTGGCTCATGAGTGCTCCAGGTTTTTTCGTGACGATGGGCATGGCGTGAACGCGCCATGCCCATGTTGGGATCAGTAGCTAGCGCTGTAGCCCATCATGTGGAAGGCAAGGCCCACCCACAGCAACGTCAGGCATGACAGCGCCAGCAGGAGTGCCCAGAACTTGGCCGTCCAGATGCGGTTGCTGCGCAGCACGACGCCCGCATTCCACAGCGACAGCGCAGCGCTGATCGGGAATACCACCAGCACGAGCATGCGCAGTGAATGGACGATCCAGTCGTTGCGTGGTGCCAGGTTGTCGAAGTTGCTCAGGAACGCAGTCACGGTGCCGAAGTAGGCCAGCGCTGCACCAAGTACCACCAGCGCAGTAATACGGATGATGCGATGGGCGCGTGCATCGCGGCCGGTCAGGGCGTATCGGACTTTGTAGCGGCGACGCACCAGGGCCGAGATGGGCCACGCCAGCACCGTCAAACCCAGCGCCAACAGCGAGACGATCATCAGCGGCTTCAGCCATGCCGACGACTTCCACCACGGTGCCGGCTCCCACAGCATGAAGGGCGATACCGGCTCAACGCTGAAGCGCTGCACCTTGCCATCGACGACTTTCGCGGCGAGACGGTCGCTGCCGTTGGCGTCACGCCACACGTAGGGCGCAATCTCCTGCCATTTGATTGCATTTCCTGCCAGATCGGTTAGCGCCGGCACCGTGATCGAACCCTTGCCGTCGGCCAAGACCTTGGTCTGGGTGATCAGGTTGAGCACCGAAGTAAACGTGTCGTCGGCACGGCGACTGCCTTGATAGGTGCCAGCCATCTCGCTGGCGTGTTGCTTGGCCGTTGCCTCGTCGACCTTGCCGTCGACTGGCTTGGCACCGGGCAGGTAGCGGTCCGCGAATGACTTGAACAGGTTGCCGCGAATCTTGCCGGCCACGCCTTCCTTGCCGGGGCTGTTGAATGAGACGAACAGGCCAACGCCGTCGTCGAGGAACAGGTACAGGTCGGAATGGAAGGCCTGCAGGTCGCCGGCATGCGCGATCACGCGGTGACCGTTGACGTTGTCTTCGTAGAAGCCCAGCACCATGCGGTTGAGTGGCGGCAAGATATCCAGCGCCGTGTCATGCATTTGCGTGGCCGTCGCGTCACTGAGGATGCGCTGGCCGCCCAGTTCGCCCTTTTGCAGATGGGCCATCATGAAGCGACCCATGTCGGCACCCGACGCCGACAGGCTGCCGGCGGGCGCCGGATTGACGATCTCAAAGCCGACCGGCTTTTCCTTGCCCGGTACGTAGCCTTCGGACATGTCGCCCAGCAATGTCGCGGGCAGCGGTTGACGGAAGCTGGCGTGCTGCATTCCCAGCGGCGCGAAGATGCGTTGGTCGATGTAGTCGTCGAACGACATGCCCGACACGCGCTGCACGATGTAACCGGCCAACGTGGTCGCGAAGTTCGAGTAGGACGGCGTGGTCCCCGGCTCGAAGATGCGCGTCGGCACCATCTTCACGTAGTCGTCCAGCGACACCGCGTCCTTGGGCAGGGTGGTGATCAGGCCACGCGCGTTTTCTTCGATACCGCTGGTGTGGGTCAGGATGTTGCGCATCGTGACCGGCTTGTCGTCGTAAGGCGGAATCTTGAAGTCGAGGTACTCGTTGATGTCGGCGTCGAGATTGATCTTGCCGGCTTCGACCAATTGCATCACCGCGGTCCAGGTGAACAGTTTCGATATCGAGCCGGGACGGAATAGCGTGGTCTGCGCATCGACCGGCTTGTGCTCGTCCACGTTGGCGTAGCCGTAGCCCTTTTCCAGCAAAGGCTGGCCGTCCTTGACGACCACCACGACCGCGCCGGGAATATCAGCGCGAGAGATGGCGTAAGGCATGTAGCCATCGAGCCAGGCTTCAAGGTCGACCCGATTGAGCTTGGGTGACGTGGACACCGGCGTGACCACGGGCGCAGCGGCCGGCTCAACCGCTGGAGCAAGCGACGGCACGCCGTCCGCTTGACCGACCGCGAAGGCACTAAATGGCACGGCGATGAACGCAGCCAGCAGGCTTGCGAATACAAGTTTGAAGCGCATCGGATTCTCCCCAAGGTCTGGAACAGGCAAGGCAACGGCGGCTGCAAATCGTGTCGCCCAAACAGTCGAACAGGCCATTGGCCTGTCTCGCAATGATGATCCTGATTAGAGAAATGTCAACCTGTGTGTCAAGAATGGCAGCGGCGATGCCTCGCCGTCGTAGCTGCGGACAGGGCGTGCGCTTGGCGCGAATCTGTCATCATCCCGCTGC
>JBATAQ010000133.1:0-8316 GCA_049661925.1 Dokdonella sp. | reverse complement strand
CATCCAGACGTTGCCGGCGGCCGCGCCGAATGCCATTGCAATCGCGATCACGCTGGCGGCAGCGGGCGTGGTCCAGACCAGGTTGCGACGGTCGCGCAGCCACAACAGGATTCGATAGGGATGCATCACATGGATTCTTTTCGACGATATTCGTCGTTAGTATCGCGGAATGAGTCTGGATTTCATCGAGATGTACCCGAACGCGATTGATCCCGCCGTTTGCGCAACGCTGATCGAGCGTTTCAATCGCAGCAACCGCAAGCTGCGCGGTTCAACCGGTGGCGGCGTTGACCTGAAATTGAAGGACAGTTGGGACATCACCCTCGACGATCACGAGGAATGGCGGGACGCGGCCAACCTCCTCAACACAGCAATGCTGACCAATTTCAAGGCCTACCTGCGCAAGCACCCGTACACAGCAATCGCACCGATGTCGCTGCGCATGCCCGATCCGGTAACCGGTGAGCAGAAACTGCTCGGCCCGACCGACATACACTCGATGGCCGATTCGCTATTGCAGGCGCTGGCGCTGAAACTGTTCCGGCCGGGCAGCATCAACATGCAGAAGTACATCGCCGACCAGGGTGGCTACCCGTACTGGCACTGCGAGCTGTATCCGAAAGCGAACGACCCGCAATCGGAAACCTTACACCGCACTTTGCTGTGGACGGTCTACCTCAACGACAATTTTGCCGAAGGCGAAACCGAATTCCTGCATCAGCAACGCAAGGTCGCCCCGCAAACCGGCACCATGCTGATCGCCCCCGCGGCGTTCACCCACACCCACCGCGGCAACCGACCGAAAGGCGGCGACAAATACATCGCCACGTCGTGGATACTGTTCCAGCGCGCGGAGCGCATTTTCGCTGCGCCGCCAACGACTCCTATCAAACGCTGACGTAGAGGATTCGCCATAAAATTCCAGAAATTCAGTTTCTCAGCCCTTCTGCTGGCCGTTTCCATCGCGACGTTTCCCACATTCGCGGAAACGGCTCCAAGTGAACGTGCCACGGACAAGCTCCAAGCCGATATCGAACGCCTCGATGGCCTGGTTTTCGATTCGTTCAATCACTGCTCCGATCCGAAACAACTGGAACGGCATGCGTCGTACTTTGCGCCCGATGTCGAGTTCTACCACGACACTGGCGGAGTCACCTGGACGCGAGACGACATGATTGCGAACACGCGGAAATACGCCTGCGGCAACTACACCCGCGAACTTGTCGCCGGTACGTTGCAGGTCTATCCGATCAAGGATTTTGGCGCAGTCGCGCGCGGTACGCATCGCTTCTGTGCGACCGATACCGACAACTGCGATGGCATCGCCGATTTCGTCTTCGTCTGGCGACACCGCAGCGAGCAGTGGCAGGTTACCCGCGCGCTGAGCTTCGGACACCGCGCCAACAAGTAGGTAAGGTGGCACCAACTCTCCCGGATAGTCGGAAATTCACCATGAAGCGAATCGTCTTGATGATGTTGTGCTTGTTGTTGCCGTACTCCGTGTCGCTGTCAGCGGCGGAGATGTCCGGTCCCGAAGCAGGCGACGCCGCGCCGGCGTTCCGCTTGCAGGATCAGAATTCGAAATGGCATCAGCTGTCCGACTTCAAAGACGGCTACCTGGTGCTCTACTTCTATCCGAAAGATTTCACCGGCGGTTGTACGACCCAGGTCTGCGCGTTTCGAGATGACATCGCGGCCCTGAAGAAGGCAGGTGCAAAGGTCGTCGGCGTCAGCCTCGATGACGTGAAGTCACACACGGAATTTGCCGAGAAATACCACGTGCCATTCCCCCTGCTGTCGGATGCCAAGCACGACACCGCACGGGCTTATGGCGTGCTGAGCAGCAAGGAAGGCTTCGGCGACTATGCCCGCCGCGAAACTTTCCTGATTGCGCCTCACGGCGCGGTAGTGAAGCGTTACCGGGATGTCGATCCGGAGCAGAACGTTAAGCAGGTTCTGCTCGATTTGGCTGCAACGAAGGGCGCGTCGTAACGCCGTTGTGCGCCACCCTTAACGAAGGGTCGCGCTTTTTCTCCTTTCTCCCGTCGGGAGAAGGGCTGGGGAGGAGGGTCCGCGCCTTGTATCGCCTTTCTGGCAGGTCACGGCTATCGCCAATCCGGTCAAGCGTTTCTCGCGCCTGCCGGCGCGCGAGCTACCTTTCTGCTCGCACAGAACGTAGCCCAAAGATGCGTCCCTCGCGTGTCGCCCGCACGGCGTAGCCGTGCCGGGCTACCAAACTGCTCTTCGTTGTTGACCTTCAACCCGTTTCGGGGAGGCGAGGTGGATTCGGAGAAGCCCGCAGGGTGGCCCGAAGGGATTCGGGCCAGTTCGCTGTCAGCACAGGGATGTGCTGTCAGCGAACCCCGTAGCCAACTCGCGCAGTCGTGCGGCTTCTTCGCACGACCGACCCGCCACGGGCGCATCTTTGGCCCACGTTTCTCTGCGAGGAGAAAGGTGGGGCGGCGGGTGGCAGCCCGGCGAAACGCTTGACCAGATTGGCGACTGCCGACAACCATGGAATGCAGATTCAAAAGCAAGATCAAAATGGGTCCCCGCTTTCGCGGGGATGACGAGGAAGGGTTGACCCGTATGGCGGCAGCCAACATATGCGCAGCGATGAAGAAATGAAGCGGCGGGCGAAGCCCGACAAGACTCCAAAGCCCATCAGCGCGACGCGGACGCGCGAACCAGCTCCAGCGCGAGATCGGCGGCGGCGATCAAGCTGCCAGCGTCGGCAACGCCTTTGCCAGCAAGATCCAGCGCAGTTCCATGGTCTACCGACGTGCGTATCCACGGCAGGCCAAGCGTCACGTTGACGGCATGCCCGAAGCCCGCGTACTTGAGCACGGGCAGGCCCTGGTCGTGATACATCGCCAGCACGGCGTCGAAGTGCACAAGGTGGCGCGGCACGAATGCGGTGTCGGCCGGTAGCGGGCCGATCAGGTCGATGCCTTCGCTGCGCAAGATTTCCAGCGTGGGAATGATGGTCTCGATTTCCTCGCGGCCCATGTGCCCACTTTCGCCAGCGTGTGGGTTCAAACCCAGCACGGCGATGCGTGGTGCGGCGATACCGAAGCGCTGGCGCAGGTCGCCATCGAGAATGCGGATGGTTTTGAGCAACGCAGATTGCGTCACGGCAGCGGGCACCGCACTCAAGGGCAGGTGCGTGGTCAGCAAGGCGACGCGCAGTTGCTCGGCGACCAGCATCATCACCACATCGCAGCCGGCGCGTTCGGCGAAAAATTCGGTATGGCCGGTAAATGCAACGCCGGCATCGTTGATGACGCCCTTGTGGACCGGCGCGGTGACGATGGCATCGAATTCGCCGCTGGCGGCACCACGCGCCGTGCGATCAAGCATCGCCAGAACGTGTGCACCATTGCGTCGATCAAGTCGGCCGGCAACGACGGTGGCGGCGAGCGGAATCGCGATAATTCGCAGTTCACCGGGTTGGCGGATGGCAGTCGGATCAGACGGATCATAGTCGCGGATCAGAACATCGACGCCAGCGGCACGCGCGCCGGCTTCGATCAAGCATCGGTCGCCGATGGCAACCAGATTGGCGACCAGCGACGTGGCCGCGAGACGAGCGATCAGCTCGCTACCAATGCCGGCTGGTTCGCCGGCGGTCAGCGCCAGCGTTGGCAATCGATCAGGGCGCGGCGCCACCGGGCAGGCGGACCTCGATATAAGCCTCTGCGCGCATCTGGCGCAGGTACGACTGATATTCCTCGTCGGCCTTGCGCGCGATCAACGCCTGTCGAGCCTGCGCGCGTTGCACTTCCTGCGACCGATCGGCCTGGCGTTCGCCAAGTAGTTGCATGACGTGCCAACCGAGTTCAGTCTGGAACGGCTCGCTGATCTGATCGGTTTTCAAGCCGCCCACTTCCTGCGCAACGCGCGTGCCGTAGCCTTCTTTCTGGAACCAGCCCATGTCGCCGGACAGGTTCGCGGTGTTCGCGTCCTGCGAGTATTCCTTGGCCAGCTTGCCGAAGTCTTCACCAGCCGCTGCGCGCTGTCGCAGGGCCGTTGCCTGGGCCTTGGCCTGATCGGAACTGACCAATTCGGATTGCTTGATCAGGATATGGCGGGCATGAAACTCCGTAACCAGTTCGGTGCCCAGGGCACGACGGTCGACCAGCTTGATGATATGGAAGCCGGCCGGGCCGCGCATCGGAACCGAGACCTGGCCTTTCTCCATCGTTTCAGCGCGTTCGGCGAATGCTTGCGGCAGGTTGTCGGCGCTGCGCCAGCCAAGCTTGCCGCCATCCAGCGCGTTCTGCGCGTCCGAAAAACGTATGGCCGCGGCAGAGAAATCCAGGCCCTGGTCGATCTGGTTCTTGACGTCCTCGGCCTTGGAGCGTGCGGCTTCGATCTGATCCGCATCGGCGCCGTCGGGCAGCGCGACCAGGATGTGCTGGATGTCGAGCTCGCCGAGTACGCGCTTGTCGTTCTTCAGGAAACTGTCGATCTCGGCATCGCTGACCTGGGCGCGGTTCTGGATGACGCCCTGTTGCAGCCGTTGCACCACGACCTCATCGTGAACGTTGCGACGGAACTGTTCGAAACTCTGGCCCTGGCTCTCTACGGCGGAGCGAAGGCCGGCGACGTCCATCTTGTTCTGTGCGGCGATCTGGGCGACGGTCTGGTCTACTTCGGCGTCAGACACCTTCACGCCGGAACCGTCTGCGCGGGCGACTTGCAGCTTGGTCATGATCAGGCGCTCCAGCACCTGCTTTTCGATCACGTCGCGCGGCGGCAACTGCTGCGGGTTGTCCTTGTACTGGACGAGAATGGCGCCGACGGCGGCATCCAGTTCGCTTTTGAGGACGATGTCTTCGTTGACAACGGCGGCGATGCCGTCGATCGACTCGGTGGTCAGAGATTGCGCGTTCAAGTTGGTCAGCGCGCCGCACAGGGCGACGCAAACGGCGAAAATTGGCTTGATCATGGAGTGATTCCGTCGGTACACGCATGGCGCGGAGCGCGCGATACGTCTTGGGCAACAGGGCCGCAGAAAAGTTGCTTGGGCTCGCCAGAGCCCGGTTTTATTGACGATAACCAAGAATAGCACGGCGCAGGAAATCATCCGTTTTCTGGCCGAACGAGCCGACGCCCTTGAACTCGATCTCGAAATAAAGCGCCTTGTCGACCTCCTGATCGTTGGACCGGGTATTGCGAATCCAGCGCCGCGCCAGCACCCGCCACGTGGTGCAGCAACTGTCGCGCTCGATGCCGGCGAAGGTCTCCAGCGGCCTGTTGTCGAACAGCGAATAGGTATGCCGGCCGACCAGACGCCACTCACGGTTGATCGGAATCAGCGCGGAAATGTCGGCCTGCTCAAGATAATTGCGACGGAACCGGTAGGACAGATTGAGCGCACCGTCGAGCCCGAAGCGATTCTGCAGGCTGACCGCCGACAGATCGGTGTGATCGCTGTTCGGATTCCATTGCTGGTCCAGCCGCAGCCGCCAGCGTTGGCCCAGGCGCACGTCAAGCGCGCCGACATAGGCCGAACCGTCGTAGTCGGTGGGTGCCACGCCGGGCAGTTGCACGCGCTGCTCGTCGAAATAGCGGATCTGGCCCAGCGTTGCAGACAGGCGGTCCTCACCACTGGCGTCCTCGATCAGGCGCGTCGTCAGCGCCAGGGTCAGATTGTTCGCATCCGATTGCCGATCAGCACCGACAAACTGGTTGGGTCGGAACAACTGACCGTAGCTGATGGGCACCGAGTAGGTGTCGAACAGTGGCAGGTCGTTCTGGTTGCGATAGGGCACGCGCAGATAGTAGGCACGCGGTTCGAAGGTCTGGATGAAGTCGTTGCCGAAGATCGATGCATCACGTTCGAAGATCAGGCCACCATCCACACTGGCGATTGGCGTACCCCGACTGCGTGACGGATTGATGTCGCGATCAATTTCGTAGCGCGTGTAGCGGTAGCCCAGTTCCGGGCGCAGGAACCAGCCGGCTGCCTGCAACGGAAGTGCCAAGTAGGGATAGAAGTCACCGCGCGTGGCCTCAACCGCGTCGGTTTTCGAGAACGCCACAAACTCGGATTTGACGCCGCCAGTGAACCCGGCGAACAAGGGGTGCTCAGCTTCGAAGGTTGCCCGCGGCAGGCGGCGATAGGGCTCGCTCGAATCGGGAATATTCGGATCGGTGATCTGGTAGCGATCACCGCCGAAACTCGCATTCCACCAACGACCGCGACCCTTCAAATACAGGCTCGATCCGAGCTGGCTGATCGCGGACTGATTCAGGCCACGTCCGAAATCCTCGAAGTAGAACTTGTCGGAAACGTTGTTGAGATTGGCGACCAGGCCCCAGTTCGAGCTCAATCGGGTGCGGTTGTCGAAGTGAAGCAGGCCACGATCACGAGCGGTCTTGTCGTCATTCGGCAGGTAGGTGAAGTCGAGTTTGCCGACGCTGCTTTTGGTCAGGTAGCGGAATTCACCGCCCAGCATCAGGCCGCGCTCGGTCAGCAGGCGGGGGATCAGCGTTGCGTCGTAGTTGGGCGCCAGATTCAGGTAATAAGGCAGCGCGAGATCGAAGCCACGTCGTTCGGAGTAGCCCACTTCGGGATACAGGAAGCCCGACACACGGCGGTCATCGAGCGGGAAGCGTGCGAACGGCAGCCACAGTATCGGCACGTCGCCGAATCGGAAGGTAACGTCCTTGGCCCGGCCGATTCCAGTCGATTGGTCCAGGTGCATTTCGCGAGCCCGGAATTCCCACTGCGGATCGCCGATGTCGCAGGTGGTGAAGCTGGCACCGGTCAGGTCGGCGTGGTCCGCATCGGGCAGGACCGCGCGCGACGCGACGCCGTTGCCGCGCGAATCGAGCAACTGGTAACGCACGCCATCGAGCGCACTGACGCTGGGCGTGGCGGTGCCTTCACCATGATCCGCCGACAGCAGCATGCTGCGATCCTGATACTGGATGTTGCCGTCGGCGATCCACTTCGTCGAGTCGCGCATGTAGTCGAAGCGATCGGCCCGAATCAACTGGTCGAGCTGCTGGATGCGGGCACCGCCTTGCAGTACGTAGTGGTTGCCGTCGCCCGATTGCGCAACTTCGCCCTCGACATCCATCGGCGCATCGTTGCGGACGCCCGTGGTCGGCAGGGACGGATCGTAGAAATCCATCAGCGCATTGCGCTTGCACAACGACCAGGCGGGCAGAGTGCCGCTGCACTGCAAAATGCCAACCGGGCACAGTGGCCCTGCGGTCGCAGTGGCAAGCACGGCATCGTCGGCCAGCGCGCTGATCGGCAGCATCAACACCGCCGAAAACACCAGCGGAGACAGACGCGGGGCGGGGCGAGGCACGGCGGCGTGGATCGTCAAGTGAGTCGGCCAGCAGAAATAGCGCGCTAGCTTGCCGCAAGCGGTCGCGCCGGGCAACGTGGGCTGGCTGAAGACGACAGTAGCGGACCACCCCCTCCTTGATCGTTCCAGCCTACGCGCACCGCTGTCAGCACTGTTCGCGCCCGCCCGAGTCGCACGCTCCTCGTAGCCCGGCATGCGCAGCGCGCCGGGGCCGAGCAACGCCAGCTGATTGGTTCGCAATTCTCTTTCGCTCTTCCTGTCCAACCCCGGCGCGCTGCGCGTGCCGGGCTACGGCTGGATTGACCAGCTCCCGGCTGTTGAACACCGCCTCCACCTTCGCACACTGCTGTCCAGAATGATTTTGCAGACTCGTTCGATCGCCCCAAAAAAATTTCGTCACCCCTGCGAAGGCAGGGGCACATTTTGATTCCGCTGTGCTTTCAAAAACTTGGCGGAGATCAGAATGGATTGACCAGCCTGCGGCTGTTGAGCACAGCCTCACCCTGCGAAAAACTCTGCACGCTGTCTGACGATGCAAATGGCTGTCGCGCACACGTCCCGTCGCACACCCGTAGTGTGGAACTCGTAGGGTGGAACCTCCGCAGGAGATTCCACCGATGGTGAAGCGTCAAGCGAAGATCGAAACGGCGGCGCGGCGGCGCGGCGGGCGTTGGAATCTGCCACGCAGGTTGACCCGCTCCGCTGTTGCAGAACGCCTCACCCTACAAATGCACGTCGCATGATCTGCACGTTCGGGTGGCGCACGGGTGATATCGCACCCTGACGCGCCGCACAGTGGTGGAACCCGCACAGCGGATTCCACCGCAATGCGGAGCACGACGTGGGGGTGATATCGCACCCTGACGCGCCGCACAGCGGTGGAAACCGCTACGCGGGTTGACCAGCTCCGCTGTTGTGAAGTGCCTCACCCTACAAATGCACGCCGCGTGGTCCGGTGGCGCACGTCAGGACGCGGAGTTGGTCAGGC
>JBATAQ010000132.1:0-8225 GCA_049661925.1 Dokdonella sp. | reverse complement strand
GTGACCACGTTGCTGATTCGGGTCGGTCGTCGCGGAGAGGCAACATGAGCACGCGTCGCAACGCCGTCGTCATCAATTCCTTGCTCGTTGTCGGCACGCTGTTCGCGCTGGCGCCGCTGGCATGGATGCTGTCGGTGTCGTTCATGGCACCGGGTGAAGCCAGCGCGTTTCCGCCACCACTGCTGCCGAAATCGGCGACCTGGACCAACTACCACGAGTTGTTCGAGCGCGCCGGCATGGGTCGCTACCTGTTCAACAGCCTGGCCATCGCAACGGCGGTCACCTTCCTGTCGCTGGCGTTCAACCTCACGGCTGGCTATGCATTCGCCAAGCTTCGTTTCGCCGGTCGCGATCGCATTTTCCAGACCTTGCTCGGCGCGTTGGTGATTCCGGCGCAGGTAACGATGATCCCGTTGTTCCTGATGATGAAATGGCTGGGGCTGGTCAACAGCTATGGTGGCGTGATTGTTCCGGCGCTGGCGGGCGTGTTTGGCATTTTCCTTGTGCGCCAATACGCGCGATCCATTCCCGATGAGCTGCTGGAAGCCGCGCGCATTGATGGCGCCAGCGAAGTACGTATTTTCACCACCATCGTGCTGCCTCTGTTGAAACCGATCATCGTGACGCTGGCGATTTTTACGTTTCTTGCCAGTTGGAACGACTTCATGTGGCCCTTGATCGTCTTGAGCGACCAGGCCTGGCAAACCGCGCCGGTCGCGCTCGCCACGCTGTCTCGCGAACATGTGCAGGACAACGAATTGATGATGGCCGGTTCGGTGGTGACGACACTGCCGGTACTGATTCTGTTCCTCGCGTTGCAACGCCACTACATCGAAGGACTGTTGCTGGGTAGCGTGAAAGGATGAATCTTGAGATGGAGCGCCTTCGTAGGGTGGAACCCGCGCAGCGGATTCCACCGCACACCGCATCACCGCTTGACGGTGGAATCCGCTGCGCGGGTTCCACCCTACGTTGGCTCACCGGCCTCGCTGTTCTTTGCATCGGCATGCAGGTATCCGCTTCCGAAAAAACTCGCCTTCTCGATGATTTCTCCAAACCATCTGCGTGGAACGCAATGGCTTCGGACCAGGTTTCTTCAACCCTGCGTCCGATCCACGAAAATGGCAACGACGCGCTGTGCCTGGACTACAACTTCAACAACGTCTCCGGCTTCGCAGCAATGCGACGCGAGCTGCCGATCACCTTTCCGGCGAACTATCAATTCGATTTCCGCACACGCGGCAGCGGGCCGGCGAACGCATTCGAATTCAAGCTGATCGATGCCAGCGGCGACAACGTCTGGTGGGTGAGCAAGCCGAACACCGTCTTGCCAAAAGACTGGACCGACGTGCGTTACAAGGCACGCCATATCTCGCCGGCCTGGGGTCCGCTAAAGGACAAGACGCTGCGCAAGTCGCAGAGCATCGAGTTCACCATTTCGGCTAACGAAGGCGGCAGCGGCAGCCTGTGCATCGACGACCTGCGCTTCAGCGAACGCGCCGCGCCGCCAGCGACGTGGCCGCAGCCGACGTTCACTGCGACGAGTGGCATCGTCTCGACACCTGTAGCGGGGAGTCATCCGGTCGCCACCAAATCGCTTCCACTTTGGCACGGCAGAACCGGGAGAAAGCCAACGCCAGCGTTGAAGTTGGACTTCGGGCAGTCGCGCGAATTCGGTGGCATCGTGCTGCATTGGTTGCCGCAAGAGTTTGCAACGACCTACCGGGTCGAACTTTCAGATGACGCCAAAGCGTGGCGCATTGTTCGCAGCGTCAGCCACGGCAACGGCGGCGACGATCCGTTGATGCTGACCGAGTCCGATGCGCGCTACCTGCGCCTGGTCGTCGATATCGCACACTCGAACAGGTTTGCGCTAACCAGTGTTGACATCAAGGACCTGGAATTTGGTGCGGATACCAATCAGTTTCTGATGGCGCTGGCGAAGAACGATCCGACTCTACGGCTACCGCGCGGCTTTCGCGGCGAACAGAGTTACTGGACACTGGTCGGCACCGATGGCGGCCGCGACAGCGGATTGATCGGCGAAGACGGTGCGATTGAAGTCGGCCGTGGCGGCTTCTCGGTCGAACCGTTCGTGGTCGAAGGCAGCGCAGCTTGCCGACGCGTCGTTGGTGCCGCAGACGTAACACCGACGCAGTCATTGCGTGACGACTACTTGCCAATGCCAGCGGTGCAATGGAGACGCTCAGCATCCAACGACAAAAGCGATTGCACGGCGGCGTCGCGCGCGTTCACTCTCGACATCGCCGCATTCGCACAGGCCACCAATAGCGCAGAGCGCATGTTCGCGCGCTACACGCTGCACAACGACAGCGACGCGGCTCGCAACATCACCTTGGCGCTGTCAGTTCGTCCCTTGCAAGTAAATCCGCCGCGCCAGTTCCTCACCACACCCGGCGGCGTCAGTCCGATCCATCAACTTGCCTACGAAGGTGGAGTGGTCGACGTCAATGGCAAGCCGCGCGTGTGGCCACTGGCGACGCCAACGCAGTTCTTTGCGACGCCGTTCGATCAGGACATGGCGGCGCAGCACCTGGCCTTTCTCGACTGGCCGACCGCGCAATCGGTCGACGACCCGACAGGTCTCGCTTCCGGCGCGCTTCTGTACTCGATTGAGCTGAAACCTGGCGAATCGCGCACGATCTCTCTGGTGATTCCGCTGACTGGCGAACTTGCCCTGCCGCGCCTCGCGCCCGGTACATTCGAGCCTTGGGTGGACGCGCAACGCGACGCTGTCGCGACCGAATGGCGAAGCAAGCTTGACCGCGTAAAGATCAGCGTGCCGCCAATTGCGCAACCGATAGTCGATACGCTGCGCACGGCGCTGGCGCACATCCTGACCAGTCGCGATGGCGTGAAGATAAGGCCCGGCACACGATCGTATGCGCGTTCCTGGATACGCGATGGCGCGATGACTTCGGAAGCGCTGCTGCGACTCGGACACGAAAAGGAAGCGCGCGACTTCCTCGAATGGTTTGCGCCATTCCAGTTCGCGAACGGCAAGGTGCCATGTTGCGTCGACAAACGTGGTTCGGACCCGGTGCCGGAAAACGACAGCCACGGTGAGCTGATGTTCCTTGTTGGCGAGGTCTATCGCTACACGAAAGATCGCGTGATCGCTGAGTCGATGTGGCCGCATGTCGACAAGGCAGCGCGCTACATGGATGGATTGCGTGCAAGCGAACGCACGTCGGCGAATGCGGGCACGGAGCGCTACGGCTTGCTACCGCCGACGATCAGTCACGAAGGCTATTCGGCGAAGCCCGCGTATTCGTACTGGGATGATTTCTGGGGACTCACCGGCTACAACTCGGCACTGCTGCTGGCTCAGGCACTGGGCAAAAATAACGATGCCAAGCGCCTCGCCGCATCACGCGATCAGTTTCGTGTCGACATCGTCGCCTCGATCAAGGCCAGCGCCACGGCGCATCACATCGATTTCATCCCTGGCGCTGCCGACCTCGGCGATTTCGATGCGACCTCGACAACCATCGCGCTATCACCGGGCGGTGAACTGAAAAACCTGCCACACGATCTGCTGGTCAACACCTTCGAGCGTTACTGGGCCGAGTTCACGCAGCGTCGCGATGACTTGCGCGAGTGGAAGGACTACACACCCTACGAGTGGCGCAACGTCGCCGCCTTCATCCGACTCGGGTGGCGCGCACGCGCACACGAAGCCATCGACTACTTCTTCAAGGATCGCCGCCCGTTGGCCTGGAACCAATGGGCCGAAGTGGTTGGTCGCGACTATCGGGAACCACGTTTCATCGGCGACATGCCGCATGGATGGGTTGCATCTGACTTCATCCGATCGGCGCTCGATCTGTTTGCGTATGAGCGCCAGTCCGATCAGTCGCTGGTCATTGCCGCCGGGATTCCTGCGACGTGGCTTGAGGGCGATGGCATATCGATCCGCGATTTGCGGACGCCGTACGGAAAGCTTTCATACACCATCAAAAGTTCTGGTGATCGCATCGTGCTCACGATTGACGATACCGGACTGAGCTTGCCGTCCGGTGGACTGCTGTTGGCGCGACCGGACGTGACGAAAATCACTCGAACGCTAGTCAACTCCAGGCGCGCGAAATGGACGGGTGGCGAACTCCGCATCGACACCCTGCCTGCCGAAGTCGTTTTGTCAGTTGACACCAGCCCGGATGAATCGGCGCACTGACGTTCACTCCTTACTCGATGCGGGCAGGGTCCGATGCGGATAACGTCGGCACGCGGGCACCGGTATCGCAAAGTTCGCGGATGACCACGGTAGCGAATGCGCCGGACTCCAGACTGAAATCCAGAATCAAGGCGTCGTGCTCCCAGGTCGCCTGCAGGTCATGCGTCAAGAGTCGCAACGAGCGACGCTGCTGATCGAGACCGTTGCGAATCAGCCCATCGGCGAGTTCGGCGTCGGCGAGTGCAATCAAGGATTCCAGCGCTGCCACTTCTCCGACACTTCGCAAGTCACCTTTGCCCCACATCGCGCCGGTCGGGTGGATGTCGAACCCATTCATCCGTTCGTGCAAAGCGTCGTCGATGGACTCGGGACCGAACACCGAATGCGTGCCGGCGAGCATGAATACATCACCATCGCGCGGCTGGTTCCAACTGCCGTTGGCGACGCGTGCGGCAAGGATGCGATTGAACAGATGCGAGCGCGCGGCGGACAAGGCGAAACTTTTCTGGTCGCGCGGCATTCGACGGCCAGAAAATAGCGAACGGGCCAGATCGAGGTTGCCGCCACCACGACCAAAGCGTTGCTCGCCGAAATAATTGGGGACGCCTTGGGTCGCAATGGTGTCGATTCGTATCTGCGCCGCGTCGCGATCACCGCTGATATCGCGTAATCGAATGCAGAACCGGTTGCTGCGATGCGCGCCGCGCTTGAGCTTGCGATCATGGCGACGCGCATCGAGAACTTTCACGCCGTCGATATCCAGCGACGACCAGTCGGGATCGGCCTTGCCCGGCAGGTGCACCGAAAGCCATTGCCGCGTCACCGCATGGCGATCCTTCATGCCGGAAAAGCCTACCGCCATCGGCGCAACGCCGGCAAAACGCGCGAGTTGCCTGGCGACCCAATCGGTATTCCCACCAGTCTTTTCAATATGAACAAAACAATGTTCGCCACTGCCTTCGGGTTCGAAGCCAAGCACTTCATCGACCAAGAAATCTTCTGGCTGGGCACGCAGCACGCCGCACAGCGAAGGACCGCCATGCGCGAACGGCAAGGCGTCAGTGCTCATTGATGATGGGCGCGGTTGTCGTTGATTCGGGTGCGGATTCTACGTCCATCCGCGCGATCAGCTCGCGCACTTCCGGACCACTGCCTGGCTCCACGCCAGTTGGCATTTCATGGCGCACCAGCAAGACAATCACCTGCGCGGCGATGCCCTCGCCACGTCCGCAGAAGCCGAGTTTTTCGGTCGTGGTCGCCTTGACGCTGACATCCGCAATCGAGCAGCCAAGATCGCTAGCCAGGTTCTCGCGCATCGCGTGTGCGTGCGGCGCAATCTTCGGTCGCTCGCCGATCACCGTGATGTCGGCGTTCGCCAATGCGTAACGCTGCTCCAGCATCAACGCCGCGCAATGCAGCAGGAATCCGCGACTGTCCGCATTGCGCCAACGATCCTCGCTGGGTGGAAAGTGCTGACCAATGTCACCGAGCGCGAGCGCACCAAGGATCGCGTCGCACAGCGCGTGAATGACTACATCGCCATCCGAGTGCGCCACGATGCCGCGCTCGAATGGCACGCGAACGCCAGCGAGCATCAGATGATTGCCATCACCGAAAGCGTGAACGTCGAAACCTTGTCCGATTCGCATGGTTCAATCCTTCTGGATACTTGCTGAGGATGTCTTTCGATCCAGCGCGGGCAGCATCGGCGCGACAAATTTCCACACCGTTTCCAGCACCTGTGGCTGCGCAACGGCGGTTGGGTGCAGTCCGTCGGCCTGCATCAACGCCGGGTCGAGTGCGACGCCTTCAAGCAGGAACGGTACCAATGGCAGCTTGAATTGCTTCGCCAAGCCCTGATACATGGTTCGCAAGCGGTCGCGATATTGCGGACCGTAGTTGAGTGGGATCTCGGTGCCGATCAACAACACCTTCGCGCCAGCCCTGCGGCTGCGTTCGATGATGGTCGTTAGGTTGCGGGTCGGCTCGTCAATCGGCAGACCACGCAACGCGTCATTGGCACCGAGCTCGACGAGTACCAGCGCAGGCTTGTGTTCGGCCAGCAAGGCGTCCAGTCGTGCAAGACCGCCGGACGAGGTTTCGCCGCTGATCGACGCGTTGACGACGTTCCGTGCTGGCGATTGCTTCGCCATGCGGTCGTTGAGCAGATTCACCCAACCCGATTCAACCGGTATCCCGTAGGCTGCCGACAGTGAATCGCCAAGTACGAGAATGGGACGCGCACTGGTTTGCGCAATCGCGTTCGAAACACCGAACAGCAGCATCAACAGCAAGGTTCCACGCAACATGAATGCAGACACCGGGGTCATCCTTCGGGCGGACAAGGTTAGCAAATCGGTCGACGGCCCCGACGGGCGGCTGACCATACTCGACGGCGTCAGTCTGTCGCTTGAACGCGGTGCCAGCCTGGCCATTGTTGGCGAATCGGGATCGGGCAAGACGACCTTGCTCGGCTTGCTTGCAGGTCTGGATACACCAACGACCGGCGCAGTGTTCCTTTCCGGCGAACGCCTCGACACGCTCGATGAAGAGGACCGTGCGCGGCGGCGGCGCAAGCAGGTTGGTTTCGTTTTCCAGTCGTTCCACCTGCTGCCGGCGTTGAATGCGATTGAAAACGTGATGTTGCCGCTGGAGCTCGATGGTGCCGACGACGCGCGTGAACTTGCGAAAAAAGCGCTGGCAGAAGTCGGTCTGGGACAACGCCTGCACCACTATCCGCACCAACTTTCCGGCGGTGAACAGCAACGCGTCGCACTGGCACGCGCGTTCGTGCATTCGCCTGGCTTGCTGTTTGCCGACGAGCCGACCGGCAATCTCGACCAACGCACCGGCGCGCAGGTGATCGATCTGTTGTTCGGCCTGAACCGCGAGCACGGCACCACGCTGGTATTGGTCAGCCACGACAAGCGGCTTGCGGAACGCTGCGAATCGTCGATCAGCTTGCGCGAAGGCAAGATCATCGAGACCGTCGAATGAAGCCGCTGCAGTTCGCGGCGCGCAGCCTCAAGCGCGAGTTTCGACATGGCGAGCTGGCCACGCTGGGCTTGGCTCTGGTCCTCGCGGTGGCTGCACTGGCTGCGGTCGGCACGCTGGCCAGTCGCGTTGAAAGCGCCATCCTGGCATCGGCTTCCGAACTGATCGGTGGCGATTTGGGCATACGTTCGCGCAGCGAGTTGCCCGCTACGTTGGCGCAACGTGCGAAGCAGGAAGGACTCGCCAGCAATACGTTTGTTGAATTCGCCAGCGTGGTGTTTGCCGGCGATGCCAGCCAGTTTGTCGAGATTCGTGCCACTGATCCTGCGTTTCCCTTACGTGGCGAACTGGCCATCCGCGACGCCAGCGGCAACGAACGCGTCGTCCAGGCACCGGCCAGTGGCGAGGTCTACGTCGACCCGCGTGTCCGCAATACGCTGAAGCAGCCGCTCGGTGGAACCTTGCAACTGGGCGGGCGCGACCTGCGCATTGCCGGCGAGATCGTTCGTTCGCCCGATGGCGGCGAAGCCTTCACTTTCGCGCCGCGCGTGCTGATGGCTCTGGCCGATGCACAAGCGAGCGGCCTGCTCGGCACCGGTAGCCGCGCCAGCTACCGGCTGATGCTGGCTGGGCCCGCCGCGGCCATCGAACGCTACGCTGACGCAGTAAAACCCGATCTCCCGACGAACGCACAACTGGTCACGCTGGAAAGTGCCCAGCAAAATCTGCGCACCGCGTTTGACCGCGCCGAAGGCTTCCTGCGCCTTGCTGCACTACTCGCCGCATTGCTGGCAGGTATCGCAGTCGCACTCGCGGCTCAGCGCTTTGCGCGACGCAAGGTGGAAGAAGTCGCTGTGCTGCGCTGTCTGGGTGCCAGCCGCAACGAAATTACGCTGGCGTTGATCCTGGAATTGACCCTGCTGGCCATACCGGCTTGCCTGATTGGTTTGGCTCTCGGCCTGGGTTTGCAGCAGGCGGCTTTCGCGTTCGCCAGTGACCTGCTGCCCGGTGCCGCGCCAGCGATACCGTTTGG
>JBATAQ010000131.1:0-17154 GCA_049661925.1 Dokdonella sp. | reverse complement strand
CGCCAACGCGCACATCAAGACGATCAACATTCCCGGTTGCGAAGCCGGAAAGGTATTCGTCGGGCAGCGTCAGGATCCGTTCGCAGTCAACCTCGGCGAAGTATTCGACTTGGTGAACCTCAACCCGGTCGGCGCACGCGATGCCAAGCCAAGCACGATCGCAGACAAGAACGTCACCTCGATTGAACTTGAACTGCCAGTTGCCTGCCTTACCGCCGGTTCCGAGCCGGTCATCGGTGGATGGACCACGGCAAGCCTTCGCCAGGGACTGGTTTACAACCCGTCGCCAAAGGGTCTGGTTGCCGGCCTTGCGACTGCCAAGGGAACGACCATCGAAGGCGGCGCCTGGACCCAGGTTTCACGTCTTGGTGCGCCACTCGTCAATGAACTCGTCATTGGTTTGCCGGACAAGGATCGTTTCAACTCGAGCGCTCCGCGTGATGATGCGCAGTTCGCGACCTATGTCACCAATCCGACGCTGCCGATGCTGTTGCAGGTTCTCTTCAACGTACCTGCTCCGACCGTTTTCCCGCGTACCGATCTGGTCGCTGCTTTCCTGACCGGCGTTGACGGCCTCAACAAGCCCGCCAATGTCGTGGGAGCGGAGATGCTGCGTCTCAACACCAGCATCGCGCCAAAGGCTGCTGCTGCTCAGAGCAACCTCGGCGTACTGGGCAACGACACAGCGGGCTTCCCGAACGGTCGTCGTCCTGGCGATGACGTGGTCGACATCGAGCTTCGTGTTGCGATGGGCGTTTTGCTTCCAGAAGCCCAGGCACCGGCTGGTCAGGCTCCGTTTACCGATCAGACCTTGCAGGATGCATCGCAGTTCGGTAACACGTTTCCGTACTTGAACACGCCGCTGCCGGGTTCACCGCAGGGTGCAACCACTGCTGGAGGTAGTCAATGAAGAAGTCGCTGCTAGTACTGTCCCTCGCTGTTGCGCTGGGAGGGCTGGCCGCATGTAGCGGAGGCTCGAACAGCAACGGCGGCAACGGCGGTCCGCCGGTGATTACGCCACCGCCCGGACCGCCCATCGACACGCGCTTTGAAACCTTCGTCAAGGGCATCCTGGCGACGACTTCGGAAACCGGTTCGCCGGTGTCAATCAACCAGAACGATTTCACGTTCACTGAGAACTTCTCGGCCTACGCCGATCTGTTTGGTGGTTGAGTGACTGCAAAGTTGCAAAATACGAGGCCCGAAAGGGCCTCGTATTCGTTGCGGCACCGGAACAGGTACATCCACCCAAACATGCAAAACATTCTTCTGATGGCCATCGGGATCTTGTTGACCGCAGCAGCGCCAGCATTCGCCGATCCGTGGCGCCCGAGCAACGACGACGAGGTCATCGAATCCTTGCCCATCGGTGCGCCCAGCGGGCTGGCACTGACGACTGCCGCGGACATCACGCTGGACCAGGCCATCGCGTCCGCGCGCGCCAGCCTGTTGCTCGGCCAACGTTATTCAGATCCGCGTCAGTATGGATACGCCGAGGCAATGCTCGCGTCCTGGAACCAGCGCAACCCGGGCGATGCGCAGCTGGCCGTGCTCAACGCGCGCATCCAGCAATTCCGCCATGATTTCGACGGTGCGAAGGACCGGTTGCACGCCTTGTTGAAAACCAATCCGGACCAAGCCGAAGCATGGCTGCTGCTGGCGACCATCGAACAGGTACAAGGCAACTTCACGCCAGCACGTGCCGCTTGCGCTCGCGTGGCCGGGCAGGGCGGCCTGTTGACTGCAATCACCTGTGGCGCGGGCGTAGCGTCGTTGACCGGCAATGCGCAAACCAGTGCCGACCTGTTACAGCGCCAACTTCAAGCATCTCCGACTAGTGCCGATGCGATCCGGCTATGGGCGTGGACGTTGCTAGGCGAAATGCGTGCGCGGCTCGGGGAAGACGTTGCCGCCGCGGCAGCATTCCAGGAAGCGCTCCGGATCGACGCCGAGGATGTCTACGCGCGTAGTGCCTATGCTGACCTGGAATTGCAGCGTGACAAGCCACAAGCGGCTCTCGATTTGATCGGCGACCGCATCAATGCCGATGCGCTTCTGCTGCGCGCCGCAATCGCTGCACGACGCGCCAAGGCGCCGAACGAGATAGAACTGAAAGCTGCATTCACGGAGCGCGTGGATGAAATGTCCAAGCGCGGCGATTTCACCCATCGACGCGAACTGGCACGCGGTGCGCTGGAACTGGACGATGATGCCGATGCGGCGCTGAAGCTGGCCTTGGACAATTGGAAGGTCCAACGCGAACCCGCCGATGCCTTGCTGGTGTTGCAGACCGCGCTCGCCAGTGGCCGCAAAGGCGCTGCAGCCGAGGTCATCGCATTCGTGCAGGCCAACAAGCTGGAAGATTTGCGCATGGCGGCGCTGATCAAGGAGCTGCAATGAGCCGGTTTTCGCCATCCAGGCGATGGCTCGACACAGCGCTGATCGTGTTCGGCTGCCTGTTCGCGTTCGCGGCGATGCCGGCATTGGCACACAAGGCCAGCGACGCGTATTTGACGATCCGCGCGGACGCCGCCGCCAAGGGTAGCTACGAAGGCCAGTGGGACATTGCCCTGCGCGACCTCGACGCGGCGATCGCCATCGACGGCAACGGTGACCGCACGCTGACCTGGGGCGAGATCCGCATTGCGCGTCCCCGCATCGAGCGCTATGCCTTCGACCGACTTGCAATCGCCGCGACGTCAAAATGCTCGCTGATGCCGAACGACCTGCTGATTGATCGCCACAGCGACGGCCACTACGCGGTGCTGCGTTTTGGGATGGCATGCCCGCAAGCCACCGATATTGCGCGCATCGACTACCGCCTGATGCAAGGCATCGACTCGACCCATCGCGGCTTGTTGCAATGGATCGATGCTGGCGGCGCTGTACAGAGCGCTGTGCTGATTCCCGGTGAACCGCGCGACATATCGCTGCTGCAGCCATCGCGCTGGTCGCAGTTCAAGCAATACCTGTGGGACGGCGCGCACCATATCTGGATTGGCTACGACCACATGCTGTTCCTGATCAGCCTGTTGCTGCCGGCCGTGCTGATCCGTCGTCGTCGGGACTGGATTGCTGCCGAGTCCGGTCGCGCGGTGGCCATGAAAGTCGCCGGCATCGTCACTGCATTCACCCTCGCCCATTCGATCACGCTGACCTTGGCCGCGTTGGGCTTCGTGCAGTTGCCATCGCGTCTGGTCGAGTCGGCCATCGCGTTGTCGGTGATCCTTGCAGCGATCAACAACATCAAGCCCTTGGTCACCGAGCGAACCTGGGCGTTCGCATTTGGTTTCGGCTTGTTGCATGGCTTCGGCTTCGCCAGCGCACTGGCCGATCTCGGCTTGCCACGTGACGCACTCGCGCTATGCCTGCTTGCCTTCAATCTCGGCGTCGAGTTTGGACAGCTTTGCGTCGTCGCCGTATTGCTGCCGATTGCATTCCTGCTACGCCGAAGCGCTTTCTATCGACGGGTGGTGCTGGTCGCCGGCTCCTTGCTGATCGCGCTGCTGGCGTTCCTGTGGTTGATCGAACGCGCCTTCGACCTGCGCATCCTGCCGATGCTGGGATAAATCTCGAATCAGTCATCCTCAGCGTGCGGGCGATACTCGTCGAGCAGCTTGCGCTGGATACTTGGCGGCACCGGGTCGTAGTGGCTGAACTCGATCGCGTAGCGTCCCTTGCCGCCCGTGAGTGAGCGCAATTCGGTCTGAAAATCGGCGATCTCGGCGAGCGGAACCTGTCCCTTGACCAGCAATTCGCCGCTGTCCTGCACGTCGGTGCCATGGATGCGAGCGCGTTTGGATGAGAGGCTGCCCGTGATGTCGCCGACATGCCGATCCGGTACATGGATGTCGATATGCACGACCGGTTCCAGCAGCAATGGTCCAGCCTGGTTGACGGCGTCGAGAAAGGCCTTGCGACCTGCCGTTACGAAGGCGATTTCCTTGGAATCGACCGGATGGTGTTTTCCGTCCAGCAAGGTCACCTTGAGATCCTGCATCGCGTAGCCGGCCACAGCGCCGCTTTCCAGTACCTGCCGCACGCCTTTCTCGACCGCCGGAATCAGGTTGTGCGGAATCGCGCCACCCTTCACCTCATTGGAAAATTCAAAGCCTTGGCCGCGGGATAGCGGCTCGACGCGTAGCTGCACCTCGCCGAACTGGCCGGCACCGCCGGTCTGTTTCTTGTGTCGATAGTGGCCCTCGGCCTTGCCCGCGACCGTTTCGCGATAGGCAATCCGTGGTGGTCGCGATTCCACGTCGACACCATAGCGATCGCTCATCCGTTCCAGCACCAGTTTGAGGTGCAGGTCGGACAGGCCACGGATGACCGTCTCGTTGAGTTCGATGTTGTGTTCGACGCGGAAGCAGGGATCTTCCTCGGAAAGTTTCGCCAGCGCGCTGGCCAGCTTCTGTTCCTGACCCTTGTGCGCGGGTTCGATGGCCAGACCAAACATCGGCTGCGGGAAATCCTGTGGCTTCAGGTGAATCGCGTCCTCGTCGTGCGAATCATGCAACACCGCGTCGAAATGGATGTCATCGATCTTGGCGACGGCAGCAATGTCACCCGGAATCGCCTGGTCGATCTCGACATGATCCTTGCCGTGGATGCGAAACAGGTGATTTACCTTGAATGAGCGGCGTCCATCATCGACATACAACTGGCTGTCGCGGCGCAGCGTGCCCTGGAAAACGCGGAAGATGCACAGCTTGCCGACGAAGGGATCGTTGACGATCTTGAACACGTCGGCCAGCACATGCAGGTCGGGGTCAGGTTCGGCGACAACGGATGTTGCCGACTTGCCATGGCCCTTGACGAACGGCGGTGGATTGCCTTCGCCGGGATGTGGCAACAAGCGTTCGATCAAAGCAAGCAAGGCATCGACACCGGCGCCGCTGCGTGCCGAGACAAAACAAATCGGCACCAGGTGCCCTTCGCGCAGGCATTGCTCGAAGGCGTCGTGCAAATCACTGCTGCTGACGCCTTTCTCGCCCTTGTCGAGGAAGCGCTTCATCACCGCATCGTTGATTTCGACAACCTGGTCGACGATGCGCTCATGCGCTTCGGCCACCGACGAAAAATCGCTGTCGCCATCGGGTTTGTAGAAGCAATCGACCACCGTGCTGCCACCGGCTGCCGGCAGGTTGATCGGCAGGCACTCGGGGCCGAATTCGTCGCGCAATTGATCGACCAGGCGCGGCAGGTCGACGCCGTCGGCATCGATCTTGTTGATCACCAGCATGCGGCAGTCGCCACGCGATCGCGCTTGGCGCATCAGGCGCCGAGTCGAGTGTTCGATACCGTTGCTGGCATCGACGACGATGGCAACTGTTTCTACGGCGTCAAGTGCGGCGAGGGCTGGGCCGAGGAATTCGGCATGTCCCGGCGTGTCGATCAGGTTGATGTGGATGTCGCCGCGATCAATCGCCGCGATCGCGGACTGGATCGAATGCTGGCGCTGTTTTTCCATCGGATCGAAGTCGGACAGCATGCTGCCGCGCTCCAGCGTTCCTGCCACTTGCAGGCTGCCGCCGGCAACCATCAGCGCCTCGAACAGGGTCGTTTTGCCGGATGCGGCGGGCCCGGCCAATGCAACGTTCCGAATGCCGGAAGTGACGTAGTTCATGCGATCCCCACCAGGTGATGATCTCGCCAGCCTTGACCCTACCGCCGTTGCGGTCAAGTCGCAGTGCGGAAACCGAGCCGCCACTGCGCGTTGAACCTCGCGCAGCCAGCAACGTTCAAAGCGGAGGCGGGTGCCTCTGTTTTCGTCACTTAACGGTGGTTTATCAGCCCTTGCGCGATGCTCGCGCGATTTTCGCCCCCCGGCCATCGAGGCATGCCATCCAGCCAGTCGCTCCAGCGCCGCCACGACGACCCAACGCGATACGCGCCGACGCGTTGCCGTTGCTGCGTTTTCGTGGACCGTGGCAACGCAGCCTGCGCCACGAGAAGGAACCCGTCGACTGGCGCAAATTTACGCTGGGGTTCGTGATCGCGATCGTGGTGACTGGCCTGGAGCTGATCGGTTTCAATCGCGGCATGCAGCGGCATGCCATCGACAGCACCTTCCGCGGCGCAATCATCGTCGATCTGATCGACGAAACGCCGCCGCTGGAAATCGTCGAGCCGCCGCTGCCGGAGCCCGAACCCTTGCAAAGCCGTCCCAGCAAGATTCGCATCGACACGCCGAAAACGCTGACGAAGCCACCGCCAGTCGTCAAGGCCGAGCCGGACAGCAAGGAAATGAACGCGCGAATCGGCGGCACGGGCAGTGCTGCACAGTTGTTTGATGCCAGTGGGCGGGTGCGAATTCCAGATGCCGCGGCAAGGCCGTCAGCTCCCGTCGCAGCGACGCAGCAGCAGCGCGCACGCGAAAACTGGAAGGCGCTGCAGGAGCGCGGTGAAAATCCGCTCAATTGCCAGCGCACCCGGTTCGCGCAAGCCTTCCGCAAGGATCAGTCAGTCGGCGACGCGGTAGCTGGCAAGTACCTCAAATATATTGGCCTCGCCAACAACGCACAAATCGCTCGCAACCTTGAAGAGCGGGAATCGCGCGCTACAGATGGATGTGATCCGGCCCGGTAGGTACTCAACAGCGCGTAATCCGATGGCCGCCTGTCAGAGCAGCCGCTTGAGTTCCGGCAGCATTGGCATCTTTCGGATGCGTACCGTACTGGCCGCGAAAATCGCATTCGCCAATGCCGGTGCCGTGCTTGGCGTTGCGGCCGAATAGACTGGTACCGGTGGTTCCGATGAATCGACCCGCTCGATGATCAATTCGCGCGGCGTTTGTGCGCCGGCGTTGATGTTGTAGTTCGAGAAATCCTTCTGCTGGATAGAGCCATCGCGCAGCGTGATCGCGGCGTTGAGGGAGACGCCAATGGCGTCGGTAGTCGCACCGGCGAGCAGGCCATTCACGTTCAGCGGATTCAGGACGCGCCCCAGGTCGGCGACGCAGACGGCGCGGTGGATAACCAATTCGCCGCGCTCGATCGCGACTTCGAACGCATGCGCAACATAGGCGCCATTGACGAAGTGACATGCGATGCCTAGTCCGTGTCCATCATTGCGGCGCTTGCCCCAGTCGATTCGCTCGGCGCAACGACGTAACACCTCGGCCATTCGTCCGGTATCGAAGCGTGGCGATCCACGATACGGCAGCTGGCGCGGCTCGCCGAGCATGTCCAGGCGCATCTGTACCGCGTCACGCTCGGTCGCACTGGCGAGCTCGTCGAGGAAACATTGCTCCGCAAAGGCGGTGAATGTGTGTTCGCGACCGCGATGGTCGCCGCGTGGCAGGCCCGATTCCAGCGGCACGAAGCTGCGCTCGAGATTCTCGATCAGGCCAGCCGGGAAACTGTCCGGTGACAACGCGCCGGTCCACAGCGGACGGTCGTTCCAGGCCGGGTCGCGCCAACCGCGCGGCGTCGCCGCGCAACGGTGAACCCAACTGGTGATGTTCTTCTTGCGGTCGACGCTGGCCAGCATGTGGTGGACGCCGAACGGGCGATACCAGTCGTTGCGCAGGTCGTCGCTGCGTGTCCAGAACACTTTGACCGGCTTCTTTACGACCAGCGCGATCTGGATCGCCTCGGCGATGAAATCGTGCTTCAGACGACGGCCGAAACTGCCGCCGGAACGCGGGAGCCGAATGTCGATCACGCGGCGCGGCAATCCCGTGGCATCAGCGATACGCCGCGAAGCAGCGTCAGGGTTTTCCAGCGAGGCGATCAGCAAGGCGCTATCGCTGCGTAAATCGAGCAGGGCTGACGGCGGCTCGGCCGTGGCGTGAGCAAGGAACGGCAACTCGTAACGGGCCTCAAGCAGTTGCGCAGCTTTCTTTCGGGCAGTGGGCACGTCGCCATCGCGACGCAACTCGACTGCATTGGCGGCTTCGTCGAACGTACTCAGCAGACCGTGCGCCATGCTGGAAAGCGCGGAGCTGGATTGCTTGGCCCACGCGCCTGGTTTCCAGACCGGTTTCAACGTCGCGCGACCTTGTAACGCCGCCCAACTACTGGTCGCGACGACGGCGACGCCATTGCGCAACGGTCCCGTCAGCGGCTGGGACGGTGGCGGTGCGGTGATAGGGACGATGTCCGTGACTCCGTCAACGAGTCTGGCGTCGGCATCGTCGAGCGACTCCAACGTGCCATCCGGATACGGACAACGCAGCACGACGGCATAAACCATCTCGGCACGGTAGTGATCGCTGCCGAACCGACTGCGGCCGCGTACCAGGTCGTCGCCATCGGCGATGCGAGTCGGTTTGCCGATCAAATCCCATTGCTCGACCGGCTTCAGCGTCAACGCACTGGTTGGTGCAGGAATGCTGGCCGCACTGCGCGCCAACGCGCCGTAACTCAGGCGACGGCCATCGGGCGCAATGACGCGTCCGTTTTCGCTGGATAGGCTGGTGCGATCCAGCGACCACTCGTTGGACGCCGCCTGCACCAGCAGCCAGCGCGCGAGCGCGCCGGCACGACGCAGGTCGTCGCGCAGCAAATAGATCGCGAGCTCCGAATCGCTGCTCTGTTCGCCATAGCGATTGCCTGAACCCGACGCGCCTTCGGTGTAGCCGTAGGCGAGCTGGATTACCCGCACCTCCTTCCAGCTGACGTCGAGTTCTTCGGCGATCAACATCGGGAAATCGGTCATCACGCCCTGGCCGACTTCGCAGCCGGACGCACCGATGATGATTCGACCGTCGCGCTCGATGCGCAGGAACGGACCCAGCGACGTGATGTCGTCACCCAGCAGTTCCGGCGGAAAGTCATCCGGGAACTGTTGCGCGTGAACGGAGCGGATGCCGACAACCAGCGCACCCGCGCTACCCAGCGCTACCTGGAGAAACCGGCGCCTGTCCATCGGCAGGCGAGTCATCGAGCGGACTCGCGATTGCGGTCCGCCACACTCAAGATCGCGCGGCGCGCGGCGACCTGGACGCCGCAACGACAGATCACCGATATTCGCGCAATCTCGGCCACGTTGGCTCGCGGACTTCGAGCGAGCAGGGCGACGCCGTGGATCAGCCAGGCCGGCACGCAATAACCACACTGCGCGACATCCTCGTCGATGAAGGCTCGTTGCAGCGGATGCATCCGTTCCGACGCCAGGCCTTCGACGGTTTGCACGTTGCGGCCTTGGATGGACTGCATCGTCGTACGACAGGCGCGAACCGGCTTGCCTTCGAGCAGTACGCTGCAGATGCCGCCGCAGTCCTCATCGTCGCCACAGCCAGTCTTGGTGCCGGTCAGGCGCAGTTCGTCGCGCAGAAACCACAGCAAGGGCATGTCGAACCGGTCGGCAACAAAATACGGTTTGCCGTTGATCGAGAACGAAATCGTGGCTTCGTTGATCGGCTCCGCCTTTTCGCGGGCCAATCGCATCGCGGTCGTTTCGATGGATTCTTGCATTGCAGGCGTGGCGTTCAATGATTCGGGACCGCGTAATTCTCGCACGAGCCGTCCGGTTGGAGGCCCGCGCGTGCCCGCTTGTCACCACAAATTGCATCCAGACTCCTTGTCGCTGTCGGAGCGGTTTGCGTTCTCTTGCAACGCGCGAAAGAATGCCGATCCGTCGTTGCCGTTGCGAAATCCGAACTTGCCTCCAGTCGTCCCGATATCGACCAACCACCCTGACCACACGATGGGCGACCGGCGTGGCGCTCGCCCGTGGGTGGTCGTCAAGTTCGGCGGCTCCAGCGTGTCGACCCGTGCGCGTTGGGAATCGATTTGCGACATCGTCAATCGTCATCGCGAAAACGGCAGGCGCGTGCTGGTCGTGGTTTCTGCGCTGTCAGGCGTGACCGACCTGTTGAAATCAATCGGCGATTCGCCGGGAACGAAGGAAGTCGATCGGATTCTTGCCGACATAGCGGCGCGTCATCGCGAGCTTCTCGCTGCGATGGAACTGAGCGATGTGAAAGGCTTGGAATGCTGGCTCGACAGCTTGCATGCAATCGCCCATTCGACCAATGCGACAAAAGGCAGCCTGGCTTGGCAGGCTGAACTCCTGGCGCACGGCGAATTGCTGTCGAGCGCGTTGGGCGCGAGCTATTTGAATGCAAACGACGTCGCTGCGAGCTGGCTCGATTCTCGCCAGTATCTCGTCGCAGATGCATTGCCGAACAAGAACGACTGGTCAAACTGGCTCTGCGCATCGCTCTCGGACAGCCCACGCGCCACGTTGGTCGACACGCTGCCTGCTGGCGACATTTTCATCGCGCAAGGTTTCATCGCTGGCAATGCGACGGGCCAAACCGTCGTGCTCGGTCGTGGAGGTTCGGACACCTCAGCCGCTGCCTTCGGCGCATTGCTGAATGCCGAAGCAGTCGAGATATGGACCGACGTGCCCGGACTGTTCACCGCCAATCCGCGTCAGGTTCCTGACGCGCGCCTGCTGGCCCGACTCGACTACGCCGAGGCGCAGGAGATCGCGACCACCGGTGCCAAGGTGTTGCATCCGCGCTGCATCCATCCAGCGCGTGAGCGACACATCCCTCTGCTGATCCGCGATACCAACCATCCGCAGCTGCCCGGCACGATGATCGCTGCCGACACCTCCCAGACCGCTCCCAGCGTGAAAGCGATCAGTTCGCGACGTGGCATCATCCTGGTGTCGATGGAGTCGATCGGCATGTGGCAGCAGGTCGGCTTCCTTGCCGACGTTTTTGAAGTGTTCCGCCGGCATGGCTTGTCGGTAGATTTAATCGGTTCGGCGGAAACCAACGTCACCGTATCGCTGGACCCTTCGGACAATTTGCTGACGACGGACGTGCTGGCGCGGCTCTGCGAAGACCTGGCCTCGTCTTGCCGAGTCAAGGTAATCGCACCGTGTGCGGCGATCACCCTGGTCGGTCGGGGCATGCGTTCGATGCTGCATCGCTTGTCCGGTGTGTTGGCCGAGTTCGGTGCGCTCGACGTGCACCTGATTTCGCAATCATCGAACAACCTCAACCTGACTTTCGTCGTCGATGAAGCGCTGGTCGATCCACTGATCCCGCGCCTGCATGAGTTGTTGATCCATGCCGAGGCGATGCGTGTTGACGACTCGCGGATTTTTGGCAGCAGTTGGCGCGAGTTGGTTGGCACTGCGCCCGCAGCAGCACCGAAGTGGTGGCAGTTGCGCCGACAGGAATTGCTGGATATCGCTGTGATACAGACGCCGACTTATGTCTACAGTCTGGACGATGTCGGCAAACAGGCAACGCGTCTTGCCGCCATCGCGAGTGTTGATCGATGGCACTACGCGCTGAAGGCGAATCCGCATCCCGACGTTCTTCGACGCCTGTCTTGCGATGGCTTTGCGTTCGAGTGCGTATCGCTGGCGGAAGTGTGCCATGCGCTCGACAGCGTTCCTGGTCTGTCGGCAGACCGTGTCTTGTTCACACCAAATTTTGCTCCGCGTGAGGAGTATCGCAAGGCGATTGCGCTCGGCGTGAACCTGACCGTCGATGCACTGCATCCGATTCGCGAGTGGGGCGAGGATTTCCGGGGCCGTGAGCTGATGTTGCGGGTCGACCTGGGGCAGGGCCGTGGTCACCACGAAAAGGTGCGTACTGGCGGCAAGGAGTCGAAATTCGGCGTGTCGCTCGACGATCTCGCCACCATTCGTGAGCTGGCGCGTCGACACGATATCCGCATCGTCGGCCTGCACGCGCACCTTGGTTCCGGAGTACGTGACGCCGGTCATTGGCGCAGCGTGTACGCGCAACTGGCCAGCCTGGCCGAACAGTTCGACGGCGTTCGCACCCTCGATATCGGCGGAGGTCTTGGCGTGCCATCACGGCCCGGCGAGCAAGCGCTCGACTTGGCCGACCTGGCTGCCGTTCTCGCCGAAGTTCGCGCCGCTTATCCACAGTTCGTCTTGTGGATGGAGCCCGGCCGCTATCTGGTCGCGGAAGCTGGCGTATTGCTGGCGCGGGTTACCCAGCTCAAGCGCAAGTCCGATGTGAATTACGTCGGCATCGATGCCGGCATGAATTCCCTGTTGCGGCCAGCGCTATACGAGGCCTGGCACGAGATCGTCAACCTCAGCCGCATCGACGCCGAGGCGACCGAATTGGTGCAGGTAGTCGGCCCCATCTGCGAGAGCGGCGACATCCTCGGCCACAATCGCCGATTGCCGGTTTGTGAGGAAGGTGACGTGATCCTTATCGCCGAGGCGGGCGCTTATGGCGCCGTGATGAGTTCTCACTACAACCTGCGTCAGCCGGCTCGCGAGGTGGTGTTGTGAGTACTCCCAAGACGTGGCCGAACCCACGCGAAGCGCAGGCATTCCGTTTCGTGCGAGCTAGTTATCGCGATGGCGAAGTCGAGTTGGTTTATGCCTTCGACGATGGCCCCGAGCTGATCGAGCGTATTGGTTTCCCCGGTGCACCAGCGGTGCCTCCAGAGCGCGAGGCATCGTTCGCGCAGGCGTTGCGAATGCTGCACTGGATTGCCGGAGTCAGCTACTACAAGGCCGGAGTGCCGCCGGACATGTGCATCGACGGCGAGTCGCCAGACGCGTCAACCGCTGCGTTTCTGGATCGGCTTTACCAGCACGGCTTGGGAGAGTTCGGTTGGCACAACGGCATCGACCTGCGCGGCAAGATTCGATTTCCGGGTTCTGCGAGGTCCCACACGTGCGCGTCGAGTGCTGGGCTGCAACGGCGCAGCCTGGTGCCGATTGGTGGTGGCAAGGATTCGTTGGTCAGTATCGAGTGGCTCAAGCGCGCGGGCGACCCGGCCAGCACGGTCTGGATCGGTAGTTCGCCGTTGATCGCCGCCTGTGCTGCGCGCACCGGTTTGCCGATGCTCAACATCAGCCGCCAGGTGTCGCCGGTGTTGTTCGACTACAACCGCGACGGCGCACTCAATGGTCACGTGCCGGTTACTGCGATCAACTCGGCGATTCTCGTGATCGCGGCCTTGCTTTACGATTTCGATGATATCGCCTTCTCGAACGAACGCTCGGCATCCAGCGCAACGCTCGAATACGATGGCCAGGAAATCAATCACCAGTGGAGCAAGGGCTGGGAATTCGAGCGCGACTTCGGTACGTGGGTCGCGAGCAACGTCGCCAGTGATCTGCACTACTACTCGCTGCTGCGACCTTGGTCGGAACTGGCCATCGCCGAGCGTTTCGCCAGCTTCAGCGGATACGACGATGTTTTTTCCAGTTGCAATCGCAACTTCCGATTGCTTGGACCCAAACCGGCGGATCGCTGGTGCGGGCATTGTCCGAAGTGCCATTTTGTGTTCCTTGCGCTGGCACCGTTCATGCCGAAGCCACGCTTGTTGTCGATCTTCGGACGCAACCTGCTGGATGATCTTTCGCAAGCCTCAGGCTTCGATGCATTGCTCGAATTTCGCGATCACAAGCCATTCGAATGCGTCGGCGAGGGTCGCGAATCGCGCGCAGCGATGACCGCACTTGCCGCGCGTGCAGAGTGGCTTGAGGATGCATTGGTGCGTCGTTTCGCCAACGAAATCCAGCCGCACCTCATCGGCGACGTTGTGTTGGCAGCGCTGCTTGAAGCGCAAGGGCCGCACCGAATTCCCGCTGTCCTGCTCGAAAACGGCGGGCTCGACTAGCCGTGCGCATCGTCGAACTCGCCGACAAGCACGTGGCGATCTGGGGATTGGGCCGTGAGGGCAGGGCGGCGCTGGCAGCTTTGCGCAGACGCGTGCCCGAACTGGCGATCACGCTGTTTTGCAATGAGGATGAGGCGGCAAGCCTGGTCGTTGAAACTTGCACTCGCGTCATTACGGAAGCGCCTACGGTCGCAGACTTGTCGAATTTCGATGTCGTGATTAAATCACCGGGCATCAGCGACTATCGCGTCGAACTGATTGAGGCGCAGCGCAACGGTACGCGCTTCACTTCGGGGACGGCGCTGTGGTTTGCCGAGAATCCCGACGCTCGCGTTGTCGCGGTCACCGGCACCAAGGGCAAGAGCACGACCTCGGCATTGATCGCGCATTTACTGCGCGGCTTGGGACATCGGGTGGCGTTGGCTGGAAACATCGGCTTGCCGCTGCTCGACCTGCTCGACCAACACGCCGACTTCTGGGTCGTCGAGCTGTCCAGCTACCAGACGCGCAGTGCAGGCGCGGTCGAATTGGCGGTGATCACCAATATCGACGAAGAACATCTTGACTGGCACGGCAGTCGCGAGCGCTACGTGGATGACAAGCTGGCGTTGGTCGATACGGCACGATCATTGCTCGTTGGCAGCGGCAACCCGACATTGCGCAATCTGGCTACACGACATGCCAAGGGACATCTCGTCGGCGACGAAAATGGTTGGCAAGTAAGCGATACGGCGGTGAGCTTTGCAGGTCGTGAACTCCTGCTGCGAACAGCCGTCCCATTGCCCGGAACGCATAACGCGCAAAACCTGTGCACGGCGCTGACAGCGCTCGACCTGCTCGGCGAAAATGCTGTTCGCGCGGCCCCGTCGGTCGGCAGTTTTCAGACCCTGCCGCATCGCCTGACTGATCTCGGCGAAAGCGATGGCTTGCGCTGGATCGACGACAGCATTTCAACCACACCACAGGCCATCGTCCAGGCCTTGGCGAGTTTGCATCGCGAATCCGTGATCGTGCTGGTGGGTGGTCACGAGCGCGGGCTCGACTATGCATCCCTGGTCGATAGTGCGGTCAGGCATCCGCCCAAGGCCATCGTCACGATGGGCGAAAATGGATCCCGTATTGCCAGCGCGCTGCGCGATTCGATCTCAACCTGCCTCCAGCTTGAAACCACGACTCTGGCGGACGCCGTGCACCGCGCACGCGGCTTGGCGAACGCGGGCGACGTGATCCTGCTTTCACCCGGCGCGCCGAGTTTCGATCAGTTCAAGGACTACGCGGAACGCGGTCGTGCATTCGCAAGACTGGCTGGTTGCGATGCAGTCCCGGACACAATCCCTGGCTTGGGAATCGCCTAGGCGGTCGTGTCCTTGGGTGCCGGAGCAGGCTGTTCCTTCTGCACCATTTCATCAAGCGTCTCGTCTGTCCCTTCGCTGCCTGCGACGGCTTCCGGCTTCAATTGCAGCGACATGATCTCCCATCCATTTTTTGCCGCTGGCTCCGAGCTGGTCGTAAACGGAAACAGTCGTTTCTTCGGGTCTATGGCGAACAGCAATATGGCGTTCTCGCCAAAGTGGGCTTTCAGATTGGCAAGACTGTAACTGTCCTTTAGCTTGCTGGTCTTGATGACCGCCCCGTTGGCGAGCGCCTTCTCCAGACCAACATCATCGATCTCGTCACTGAACAACCACGGCATCTTGAGGCTGCCTGTCAAGGTCATCTTCGCCTTGTCGTGATCCTCGCTGGTGCGCAAGGCATATACGCCATCCGTGCCGAGTTCGGACCGATAGTGCAGACACGACAACGTGTTTTGCGCAGGGCGGTCGCTCATCGCGAGCAAGCGTGCGACGCCGGTGAAATCAAGGTGATGCTCGGCATGATCGGAAACGACACGGCCGAAATAGGTGTTCAGGCCAGCCATGCGCGCGCGCTTGAGCGCATCCCAGTTGCTGTCGGCCAGGGTCACGTCAAAGCCCGCGTTCTTCAAGGCTTCGCCAATCGCGAACGGCACTGCGCCGGAGCCGACGATGACTACGCCCATCGGTTGCTCTTCGGCAAGTTTCCAGCGTAACGCCAGCTTGCGCGCCGTCACGCTCTGCACCAGCACAGTCGAGATAATGATGCTGAAGATCGCCGGCACCAGCAGTTCACCGCCTGGCACCTTTTCCGCTTCCAGGCGCAGTGCAAACAACGAAGCGACGGCGGCCGCGACGATACCGCGCGGACCAATCCATGCGATCAGTCCGCGCTCGCGCAGGCTGAGCTTGGAGCCGAACGTGCTCACTGCCACCGCCAGCGGTCGGGCAACGAAAAAAATGGCCAGCAGGAACAAGGGAAAGCCCCAACCGAGCGCCGCGAAACTGCCAAGATCCAATCGCGCGGCCAGCGCAATGAACAGTAACGACACCAGCAGCACGGTGAGGCTTTCCTTGAAGCTCAGCACGTCTTCCATGTCGAGGTTGCGTGTGTTCGCCAAGGCAATACCCATCACCGTGACGGCGAGCAACCCGGCCTCGTGCGCGAACACGTCGCTGACAGTGAAGGCCAGTATCACGAAGCCCAACGTGATCACGTTGCGCAAGTACCAAGGCACCAGATGGCGCTTCAGCAGCACGCCAAGAACAGCCGCTGCGAGTAGCCCGATAACCAGTCCGGATACGACCAGTTTTCCCAACACCCAAGCGATTTCGCTGTTGTCATTCTTGATTGCGAATTCGATGGCGATGACGGCGAGAATGGCACCGATCGGATCGATGATGATGCCTTCCCAGCGCAGCACCTTGTCGACCGCAGGTGTAGGCCGGATCGCCCGCAGCATCGGTCCGACGACGGTCGGTCCGGTGACGCAGCCGATGGTACCAATCAGCAGTGCGATGCCGATCGGCGCATTCAGAAAGTAGTACGCACAGGCGGTGATGATGACGATATTGATCGCCGCGCCGATCGTCACCAGATTGAGGATGGGGCCACGTAGCCCGTGGATTTCGCGAAAGCGCAATGTCAGGCTGCCTTCAAAGAGAATAATCGCCACGGAAAGCGCAGTCATCGGAAACAAGAGATCGCCGAAGATCTTGTCCGGGTCAAGCAGATGAAATACTGGCCCAACAAGAATGCCGATCGCCAGCAACAGCACGATCGCCGGCAGCTTGATCCGCCACGCAATCCACTGCGCAAGCACGCCCAATACGACGATGCCGGTCAACGCGATGGGTATCGGGATCTGTTCGATCATTCGTCGAGTTTCGCTGGGGGCAAGCGGGGCGCGACATCATACGCATGCGCTCTCTTTTTTCGGCTTGCGCCGAGCAACTTCGCGTCGCTTCATCCTTTGCGGTTGTCGCCAGACTGGTCAAACGTTTCTCGCGCCTGCCGGCGCGCGAGTCACCCCCGGGCGGGTGGGTCAAAGGCAAAAGCACTCGCCGCGAGCGGCAGCCTTACGTAGCGCTGGCGCTGCGTGCGGTTGATCTTCATCCCGATTCGGGGAGGCGAGATGGCTGCGAGGCGGCCCGCAGGGTGGCCCGAATGGATTCGGGCCAGTTCGCTGTCAGCACAGGGATGTGCTGTCAGCGAACCC
>JBATAQ010000130.1:0-2831 GCA_049661925.1 Dokdonella sp. | reverse complement strand
ACCGGATTTCGACGGATTCATTCGCGCGGCAGCATCGCGTTGTTAGGCTGGTCGCATGTCGACATCATCAAGAGAATCAAACATCGAATCCGCCGCTGTCGGCTGGTCGGAACTGGTTTTCGTTTGCGGCAAATGCATGAAGCGACAGGATCGCGAAGACCTGCGTGGCGAGCTGAAGCGTGCCTTGAAGCATGCCGGTCACCGCGAGCTGCGTGTCGTCGCCTGCGGCTGTCTGGACCTGTGTCCGAAAGATGGCGTCACCGTCGCGCGCGGACGCGACCTCGCCGTGCAGCCGCCGGCACTACGGGTTATCGGCGAGCGCGATCATGTTGAGGATATTGTCGGTTGGTTGCTTGGCGTCGATTGATCGCCGAATCATCTGATTGATTGCGACGTTAGCGGCCGAATCAGAATCCGCTGCCCGGTTCGGCAAGGTAGTCGCGTTCCGCTGCCGTCGATTCTCGGCCAAGCACCGCATTGCGATGCGGGAAGCGGCCGAACTTCGCGATCACGTCGCGATGACGGATCGCGTAGTCGAGCCAGCCGTCGAATTGCGCAGTCGCTTCGGCCGTTGCGTCTTCATTCAATTTACGAAACAGCGCGACCGAGCGCTCCTGCATCGGCAAGTCTTCGCTGTGTTCCAACGGCAGATAGCAGAACAATCGCGCCAGCGGGTGAACGCGCTGGTCGTCGCCACGTTCGATTCCTGAAAGCGCCAGCGACAGCGCTTTGGCGTCGCCCGAGAAAGCGCGAGGTGAATCACGAAAAAGGTTGCGCGGAAATTGATCGAGCAGGATCAGTAGCGCCAGCCAGGCACGATGGTCTTCGATGGCGCCGTCGAAATCGCCCCGCAATGCCGCTTCGACATCGCTGCGGAATTGATCGCGGATTTGCGAATCGACAGCGGGGTCCTTGACGAACCAGCGCCGCCCGCCGCGCTTGACGGCGTCGGGCGAGGGGAAGTCTTCGCCCAACCAGAAGTTGTGGATGTCGTCAGTGCGCAGGTTCGTCGTCGATGCATTCATGGCCGGTCGAGTATCCGCGATCAGCGCCCACAACGCATGAGCGCCGCAGGATCGCGATGACAATGCTGCGGCGCTCGGGTGGTGTCGTTTCAATATGACGGGATCAATCAACGCTCCTTGCGATCCCCGCCGCGATGGCGACCGTTGCTGCGGCCACTATCCTCACGGGCCACGGCGCGATGCTGCTGGCGCTGTTGTCGGGCATCCTGGCGGACATTGCGACTCTGCTGACTCACCTGGCGTTGCTCTCGAAGAACCTGTTGGCGCAGTTGGCGATTGTCCTGGCGTGAGCGGCGTACATCCCTGCGCACCTCGCGACGGTCGTTGCGTACCTCTCGGCGTACCTCGCGACGGTCTTGTCTCACGTTACGGCGGTCGTGGCGAATGGTGTTGTGCACGTCACGACGCTCGTTACGGACATCGCGGCGCGCTTCCCGATGATCGTTGCGAATGTCTCGGCGGTAGTCACGGCGGTCGTAGCGATTGTCGCCGCGCGCATGATGGCGAGGCGCATAGTAGCCATGATGTCGGGGGGCGATGCGCTCATAGCGATGGCGCTGTCCGTACCACGAGCGATGGCGGTAGTGGCTATTCCAGTACGTGCCGAAATTGAAGCTGATGAGGCTCAGGCCAAGGCGCGGACCGTAGTCGTACACCGGCACGCGGCGTCCATTCCAGCCGTAGTCGAGGTAGTTGCCGGAAACCCAGCCGCGATAGCCGTCCCACGACACGTCGCACCATTCCCAACTGTCGATGCAGCCGTACACTTCCACGGCCGAACCGCGCGGTGCCACGTAAACGGAAGGGTAGTCAATCGCCGGACCGGCGCGCAGGTTGACGTTGACACTCAGGTAGCCGTGGCCCGCCTGTGCGGACACCGGGATCACCAGCGCGAGGCCGGCAGCGGCCAGCAGGCCGAACAAGGTGGTCGAAGTCTTCATCATCGTTCTCCGTAGCGGTGGACACCCGGATCATCGCCATCGAGTACAGCTTTCGACAGGAATCCAGTGACTACACCCTACAAGTAGGGGATGAATTCCCTCTGTGTAAGTATTTGTTTCGGTTGTGTATTCGGTGTATTCAAGGCCTGACGACAGTGCTATCGGCGCAACCTCAGCCGCACCTCAAGTTTCGGGAGGTGACGTTAGCTGGCGGTCGGCTCAAGGCGCGAGGAGATCAAGGACATCGATGTCCAGCGACAGGGCAAGGCGTTCCAGACCATCTATCGAGATATTGGTCACGCAACGCTCCAACTGCGAGACGTAGGTGCGGTGAAACTCGGCGAGTTCGGCGAGCTGCTCCTGACTCAGTCGCCGCTCGGCTCGAAGCCGTTTCAGATTCACGGAAATGCGACGACGCGCATACCCCGGCGTGGTTTGTGAGTTGTCGGGCTTTGGCATCCCAGCAGCGTCAACGTCTACCGCTTGACAATCTACAGCGTATAAATCTACTGTTTATGCATCTCACTACTATGCGATCCGCATATTTGTGATGTATGGGTTTGACACCGGCATTTGAGCGCAAGACGATAGCGTTGCCGCTCGATTGGCCGCTGGCAGCACCGACGATTTGGCCGTTGTCTTGTTGCATGGAACAGGGAGATTCAAGGATGCACATCGAAAGCTTCAGGGGTATTCATCAAGGTTTGATCAACCGAGTTGCACTGGGGCTATTTGCGTGTCTGATTCTCGATACGTCTGTCCACGCCGGGCAGACGCCGGTCGCTGAGGTTTCCCCACGAATTCACGCCGGCACGCCGAGTTGGTCGAGCAGCTGTGGGCTGGGATGTCGTAGCTGATCGATGAG
>JBATAQ010000129.1:0-4631 GCA_049661925.1 Dokdonella sp. | reverse complement strand
TGTTCGCGTTCGATCGACTCGAACAAGGCAGTGAAATTGCCTTCACCAAAGCCGAGGTTGCCCTTGCGCTGGATGATCTCGAAGAAGATCGGGCCGATGCAGTTCTGGGTGAAAATCTGCAGCAGCAGCTTTTCCTTGGTCTCCACGTCGGCGTCGATCAGGATGCGATTTTTTGTCATCCGTGCCACGTCTTCGCCGTGGTTGGGAATACGCAGGTCAATCACTTCGTAGTAGGCATCGGGCGTGTTGAGGAACTCGATGCCCTGCCCGCGCATGGCCTCGACGGTTTCGTAGATGTTGTCGGTGAAGCAGGCGATATGCTGGATACCTTCGCCTTTGTACTCATCGAGATATTCGTTGATCTGCGACTTCGCGTCCGCCGATTCGTTGAGCGGGATGCGGACCATGCCATCCGGCGCGGTCATCGCCTTCGACACGAGGCCGGTCTTCGCTCCCTTGATGTCGAAGTAGCGGATTTCGCGGAAGTTGAACAGGCGCTCGTAGTAGTCCGACCACTTCGCCATGTTGCCGAAGAAGACGTTGTGGGTCAGGTGATCGATAAAGGTCAGTCCGTAGCCCTTCGGCATGCGATCGACACCGGGCAGGAATTCGTAATCGGGATCGTGGATGGTGCCCTTGTCGTCGTAACGATCAACGATGTAGAGCATGCAATCGCCGATGCCCTTGATGACCGGCGCGGCGACTGCCTTGGTAATTTCTTCCTGCTCGCTGAAAGATTCACCGCCGTTCTTCAGTGCCTGCACGCGCACCCACTCGGCGAGCTTCTTCACCCGAATCGCGAAGCCGCAGGCAGACGGGCCATGCTCAGCCGCGAACTTGGCAGCAAACGAATCGGGATCTTCGTTGATCAGAAACGTGGCATCGCCTTGCCGATAGGTGGTGATCTTGCGGGTTTTGTGGCGCGCGACCGCACTGAACCCCATCTTCTTGAAAAGCGCGTGCAATTTTTCCGGCTCGGGCGATGCGAACTCGACGAACTCGAAGCCATCGATACCCATCGGGTTTTCGAACTGGACGGGTTTCATGCCGACGTCGGCTTGTTCATTCATGACGAGCTCCGGTAGTGGGACGGTCGAGGATTGCGCCGTCGCGGGATAGTCTTTATAGTTTCATTTGTAACTAATTGCAAGCGAGGTCGCCGCATGGCCGGGTCCACAGCCCTCAAATCCACGACGTTGGAACTGGAAGACTTCCTGCCGTATCGGCTGTCGGTGTTGTCGAACACGGTCAGTCAGGCCATCGCTGCCGAGTACGAGCAACGCTTCGCACTGTCGGTTACCGAATGGCGGGTGATGGCTGTGCTGGGACGCTATGCCGGCATCTCGGCACGCGAAGTGGCCGAACGTACGGCGATGGACAAAGTGGCAGTGAGCCGCGTGGTGGCGCGCATGTTGGAGTCCGGCCGCATCGAGCGCGATGTCGCCAGCCACGACAAGCGCCAGTCCGAATTGCGATTGACCGCCAGCGGTCGCGCCATCTATCGCCAGGTTGCGCCACTCGCGTTGAAGCACGAAACGCGGTTGTTGTCCCATCTCGACGACGCCGAACGGCAGTCACTCACGCGCATCCTCGACAAACTCTGGCAGATCGAAAGCAACGTGCTGGCGGGTTGACTGGTTGGTAGCCCGGTACGCACAGCGCGCCGGGACCGCACGGAACATCGCCCAATAACGCACTGCCGTTTCAAACCCAAGATTCCCGGCGCGCTACGCGTGCCGGGCTACGAACTGCACGAGATGAGATCGCCTTCTTCTCAAACTGGATCCCGTGTCGTCGGCCATCCATGGCCTGCACGGGATGAGATCGCCTTCTTCTCAAACTGGATCCCGTGTCGTCGGCCATCCATGGCCTGCACGGGATGAGTTCATCCTGAACTCACCTCACCCCATGCATCAACTTGTTGATCAGCGGGGCAACCACCAGCACCACGATGCCGGCGCCCAGCAGCAGCCAGAAGCTGAACTTGAAACCGTCCAGTGCGGAAGCAACGGTCAAGCCTGCTTCACCACCCGCCGCACTCATGCGCGCTGACAGTGCACCGGCCAGCGAATTGCCAATCGAGATGCTGAGGAACCACGCCCCCATGGTGACGCCGACCATGCGCGCGGGGGCGAGCTTGGTGACCATCGACAGGCCGATCGGGGAAAGATGCAATTCACCGACGGTCTGCAGCACGTAGCACAGGGCCAGCGTCCAGAACGGGATCATGTTCTTGTCGTCGACCAGGTTCTGTAGCGCGTACATCAGCACGAAGAAACCCAGTGCGTTGCCGATCAAGCCAATGCCGAACTTGCGCGGAATGCTCGGCTCCAGCTTGCGGCGATCAAGCCAGGCCCAGCAGGCAGCCACGACCGGGGCAAGTGCGACGATAGCCAGCGGATTGACCGACTGGAACCAGCCAACCGGGAACACCCAACCGCCGAAATCACGATTGACGATGTTCTCGGCGAGGAAGTTGAACGATGCGCCGGCTTGCTCGAAGAACATCCAGAACAACACGTTGGCGAGAAACAACAGCAGCAAGGCAAAGATGCGATCCCGCTGAACGTGGCCGTCCTTGATGCCGGTGCTGATCAGGGTGATGCAGCAGATCACGAACAATCCGCCGAGGATGCCGGTCAGCCATTCGTTGCGGCCGAGCAGGAAGTAAATCACTGGCAACATCAAAATGCCGCCGAGCGTCACGGTCAGCAGATTGCTGACGCTTTCCTTGCCGACCGGCGGTCCGCCGACATGGCCCAGCTGCTTGCGACCAAAGAAGAACCAGAAATAGCTGATCAACATGCCGATGCCGGACACCGCAAAACCCCAGCGTAGCCCCTGCGAGCGCAGCTCCGGAGAGCTGAGGTCGAGGTAGCCGAACTTGGCGGCAACGAAACCGGTGACCAGTGGCGCGAAGAACGCACCGGCGTTGATGCCCATGTAGAAGATGGTGAAACCACGATCACGACGTGGGTCATTCGGCGGATAGAGCTTGCCGACCATCGTCGAGATGTTCGGCTTGAACAGGCCGTTGCCGACGATGATGATCGCCAAACCGAGGATGAAGACCGTGTGGTTCGGCACCAGCAGGGTGAACAAACCGACCGAGATGAAGATCGATCCCAGCAACACCGACCGCTGGTAACCCAATATTCGATCGGCCACATAGCCGCCGATGATCGCCGTTGCATAAACCAATGCGAGATAGGCACCGTAAGTCTGACTGGCTGCGGTTTGCCCGGTCGGGTCACCACCGAAGAACTGGGCAACGATATACAGGGTCAACATCCAGCGCATGCCGTAGAAGCAGAAGCGCTCCCAGAACTCGGTCATGAACAACATCCATAACGAGCGTGGATGGCCGAGCAGTTCGCCGGGCGGTGGTGGGATGTAGTCTTGGTCGAGGTTCGCGGCTTCGCTCATCAAAAGCTCTCCAGCAGGAAGGTCGAAAGGAAAACCTGCTCGCTCGCGGGCGAACCGGGGTGATTGCGGCGCACAGGTTTAACCGCAGATGAACGCGGCGTCAAACCGCACTGCGGCATTTACCCCTGGTCAGGCTCCCCCAGCACGGTGCGCACCTCGAACAATTCCGGGAAAAACGTGAGATCCAGCGCCTTGCGCAGGAAGGCAACACCCGACGACCCGCCGGTGCCGCGCTTGAAGCCGATAATGCGCTCCACGGTTTTCATGTGTCGGAATCGCCAGGCCTGGAACGCGCTTTCGATATCCACGAACTGCTCGCAGACGTGATATTCCGACCAGAATTCGTCGGGATTCTCGTAAACGCGCTTGTAGACCGGGATCAAGCCCGCGTTGCGCTCATACGGCTGCGAAAAATCCCGATCAAGGAGTTCGGCAGGCACCGCGTGACCGTGCCGGGCCAGATAGCGCAGGAACTCGTCATACAGGCTCGGCGCATTCAGCACCTCGATCAATTCCTGCTGGCGCGGTGGATCGTGCGCGAACACCTTCACCATCTCGGCGTTCTTGTTGCCGAGCAGGAATTCGATGATGCGGTACTGCTGCGACTGGAAGCCCGAGGCCGGCCCCAACACGTGGCGAAACTGTAGGTATTCCGCCGGCGTCAGCGTTTCCAGGACCGACCATTGCTCGGTCAACTGGCGCTGAATGTGTTTGACGCGAGCGAGCACCTTCAGACACGGCTCCACGTCGTCCGCGGCCAGCAGACGTATCGCGGCGCGCAGCTCGTGGATGACCAGCTTCATCCACAGCTCGGCAACGTGGTGCTGGACGATGAACAACATCTCGTCGTGATGCGGCGGATCGCTGATCGGGTGTTGCGCTGCTAGCAACGTGTCCAGCGCCAGGTAGCCGCCGTAACTCAGGCGCTCTCCAAGATCGGTTTCAATGCCTTCTTCAAGATCACGCTTGTTGGTTTCGTGGTTCATGCGTCTAACCGCAATGCAGATGGAAGAGCTAGCTTAGCGCGTGCGCTGCAAGCGGCTGCGTGTTGCGTGCTGCCTTGCGGGAAAGGTGCCGGTTTTGCTATCAATAGAACGTTCGTCGTGGCAAGGCCGATGGCGCGAAACCGGCACTGGATCCGGATTCTGTCGTCCGCATCGCATCCTTGGGCCATGATCCGCAGACAGATTCGCGCCGCGCGTTAT
>JBATAQ010000128.1:0-3095 GCA_049661925.1 Dokdonella sp. | reverse complement strand
CCCTTTCACGGCGGCGACAGGGGTTCGAATCCCCTTGGGGACGCCACGAGGTTCAAGCATCCCTTGCGGGATGTGCGACACGGAACAAGCCGGCGCATCGGCATGAGTCCACCTTCGATGGAGTTCTTAGGTCCAGTTTCAAGAAGTAGAAGCAGCGAGTAAAAATTGGAGCGGTAGTTCAGTTGGTTAGAATGCTGGCCTGTCACGCCGGAGGTCGCGGGTTCGAGTCCCGTCCGCTCCGCCATTTGTAGAGCAACGAACCCCGCCATGTGCGGGGTTTTTTGTTGTCCAACGTATCAACTCTCAGCGCCACGATCCCTACGTACGACTATCGGAGCACGCAAGTTGACCTCGAACGAGGTTGCCGCACGATCGAAGTGTGTCCGTCTATGTCGCTCGGGATTGCTCATTCCTTGATCACAAAACGGCAACTGGAAGATATAGGCTGTTGAGGCCAACTTTCGATCTTTGTCGCGAACAATGTCCGGTGCATGTACTCAGTTGCGTAGTGTTGACCTTGCCCACTCTTGCGGCAGTCGGTGATAAGGAGCGTGTGATGAACTCGATTTGTGCAAAACTTGGTCGTACTACCCCTACGAATCGGTTAGCGTCGGCCATTCGCCACCGATGTGAGCCGGCAACGAAAGCCGTGGTCAACATGTGTTTCAAAATGGTAGTGATGCTGGCACTGGTCGGTTTCGCCAACAGCTCTGATGCGCAGTTCTGCCCGCAAAGCTTTGATGGTGTGACAGCGCCTGCGATCCCTGCAGGCTGGACGGCTGACGTCGGTATGGGCACCGTTGCACCTTGGAAAACGCAAACTAGCAATCCGGACACCCCGCCAAACACCGCATTTTCTTCTGACCCATCGTCAGTCAGCGACAACTTTCTGGTCTCTCCGGACTTTACGATCGTGACGGCGGCAAACTCGCAGTTTTTTTTCCGTCATTCCTACAACACGGAAGCGAATTTCGACGGCGGCGTGCTGGAAATCTCCATCAATGACGGATCATGGGTCGATATCGTCACGGCCGGCGGCAGTTTTCCAGTCAATGGATACAACTCGACCATCAACAGCAACTTCTCTAGCCCCATCGCGGGACGGATGGCCTGGAGTGGAAATTCGGGTGGGTTCATCACCACCAACGTGACGCTGCCGCCAGCGGCTATCGGCAACTTTGCTCGACTGCGATGGCGCGCTACGAGCGACACGAGCAACGCGGGCATTGGTTGGTGGGTAGACAGCATTCTCTGCGGCGAAGGACCGCCGCCACCGCCGCCACCACCGATATCCTGGACGCTCGATGTTCCGTACCCAATCCCGATCGCCGGTCAGGCGATGACGACTATCGGCAATGCTATCTACAGTTTTGGTGGACTTACTACTGACAACGTCACTACGGCATCAGCCTATCGATTCAATGGCAGTGCATGGACGGCCATTGCAGCACTTCCCGTCGCTGCCGCCCACGCCGCAGCAGTTTCGGACGGCCAGTACGCCTACATCCTTGGCGGTGCCAATACTTCGGGGACAGTCTTCGCGACGGCATATCGATACGATCCCGGCACAAACACGTACACAACCATCGCGCCTGTGCCAACGGCCAGGTGGAACAGCGCCGCCGTCCATCTGGGTGGGAAAATCTACAAGATCGGCGGGGCAACGGTGACCAGTGGCGGCAGCGGAACAACCCCTGTTGAGGTCTATAACGTGGCCAGCAACACGTGGTCATCGGCTACACCTCACCCAGTCGCTGCACAATTTGTCAGCGCATTCGTAGTCAACCAATTTGTCTATGTTGTGAGCGGATCGGGGACGACTAAAACTTTTCGATATGATCCCTCGTCCAATCTTTGGAACGACGCAGCATTCGCCGACTTGCCAGAGGCGCGCAACGCCCCAGCCAGCGCGAGCTTCCATTCGACTGCCCTTCTTGCTGGCAGCAGTGGTACTGGTTCACTCAGCAGATCAGTTATTCAATGGAACGCTCAGACAAATACTTGGGCGACCCTGCCCGAAATGCTGCTGTCGCGCTCGCGGGCTGGCGGCGGCATTCTGAAAGGCTGCCTCTTTGTCGTAGGCGGCTTGCTGGGCAGCAGCACTTACACGACTGAAAACCAGAAATTTGACTGCATTATCTATAGCGGTTTCGAGCCGTGACTGTTACGCCAGCTCTGTAGCGCCATGGGTGGCGGCTCGGCGACTGGGTCTGGCCCGCTCGACCTGCTCTTTACACGGGGGACCATGACGAATGCTCTGCCCGATACGGACTAAGAGGGAGTAGCGCGAACGTTAGACTAGACGGCTCGCCCATCACTTCCTCGTTCTATGGCATCTACCGTATCACCCACGCCCGCCGACCAGCACACCCCATTGATGCGTCAGTTCTTCGCTGCCAAGGCGGAGTTTCCGGATGTGCTGATGTTTTTTCGGATGGGCGATTTCTATGAAATGTTCTACGACGATGCGCGCAAGGCGGCGCGGTTGCTGGACATTACGCTGACCCAACGTGGAGCGTCGGCGGGAGCGCCGATTCCGATGGCGGGAGTTCCGTACCACGCAGCTGAGGGCTATCTGGCGAAGCTGGTGAAGCTGGGCGAGTCGGTTGCGATCTGCGAGCAGGTGAGCGATCCGGCGTTGTCGAAGGGACTGGTGGAGCGTCGCGTGGTACGCGTGGTGACGCCGGGAACGGTGACCGATGAAGCGTTGCTTGAAGAACGACGCGATAACCTGTTGCTGGCGATTGCTGCCGGAAAAACCGGCTACGGACTTGCCTGGATCGATCTTGCTGCGGGTCGTTTCGTTCTTGCCGAAGTGGGGGATGCCGAAACACTGGCTGCCGAATTGGCTCGACTGCAACCGGTCGAAACACTGGTTCCCGAAGATGTTGCGTGGCCGAACTTCGTCAGCGGTCTCAACGGACTGCGCAAGCGCGCACCTTGGCATCTCGATGCGGCGACGGGCCAGCGTGAGTTGTGCCGATTCTTCAAGGTGCGCGATCTTTCCGGCTTCGGTTGCGACGGGCTGACGCTCGCCATTGGCGCGGCCGGCTGCCTGCTTGGCTATGTCGAGGAAACGCAGAAGTCAGCTCTGC